>NZ_CP054139.1:3928663-4230867 GCF_013283875.1 Mucilaginibacter mali | reverse complement strand
AGCGCTGGTAGTAAGGCCCCTCGGTATAGTAACCATCGGGAGAGAACAGCTGATCCAATTGCGCCAGGAAGCCGGTCTTACCATCCTTAGCCGAACCTTTCAACGCCATTTGCACGTAATCGGGCTTGTTGATCACGTAGCCCGTCATACCCACTGCCGACAGGCACCAGGTGCCATGGTTATGGATCAGGTCGAAGGTCTCTTTACACTCGTTGGTAAAGTAGTGCAGTATCGGCATAAACAGGTGCTGCTCTATCGTAGCGCGGTCGCCAGCCGGGATGGCATCGTGCACCAGGTCGTAGGCCTGTATGGTATATACCTGCCACACAAAATCGTTCAAACATTGCCAAAATATCTTGCCGGGTATCTGGTTGCTTTTCTTTTTGGGATGCTGCGGCCAGCTTTCGTACTGGGCAGCATATTTCAGCAACATATCCTTCACAAAAGCGGCATATTTTTTATCGCCGGTCACCTGGTAGGCAATACCGCAGGCGTTCATGCTTTGGTAGTTCTGCTTGTGCTGTTCGTGCGTGTAGCCACCCGCGCCGTCTTTAGGTACGGGTACGTCGATACCTTTGGCGATGGCCCTGTCGGCTTGTTGTTTTACTTCGTTGAACGATGACCTTAATAAGGGATATTTCGCTACACCCTGCCTTACGGCGGCAATGTTGGCCTTAGTAAGCATAATATTAGGGTGCTGCTGTGCAAAACCCTGCACGGCGGTGCCTAAAACCAAAGCGGCCGCCCATATTTTCCTTATTCCCATCATTATTTAGCTATTAGTTGCGCGGCGGACTGGCCGGTTTTGCTTAATTGTAATATCTCATCTAAATGCGTGGACATGGCGGCTTCGGCGGCTTTTACATCCTGGCGGTCTATAGCTTTCAGTATGGCACGGTGTTCATCGGCGGCACGGTAGCCGCGGTCGGTGCCGCAGATCTTGTTCTCTACAATGTTTTTGATCAGGTCGGGGATCAGCACCATCATCATCGATTCGATCACCGGGTTTCTGGCGGCGGCGGCTATCTTGAGGTGGAAAAGCATGTCTTCCTCTACCGCGTCAGTATTGTTGGCCACTTTGGCTTCGTAATCAACCAATGCGGTGCGCAGATTGGTTAGGTCATCGGCGGTACGGCGGTCGGCGGCAAGACGCACGGCGCTTAATTCCAGATAATAACGGGCCTCTATCAGGGCGTTAAAATCATCCTTGTGGAACTTTACAATATCGCTGATCAGGTTATCCAGCACTTTTATACTTAGTCCCGATACATAGGTACCGCTTTGGGGCGATGTTTTCAGCAAGCCGTAAAACTCCAGTTTAAGGATAGCCTCGCGCACATAACTGCGGCCAACGGCAAAGCGTTCGGCCAGGATGCGTTCGGCAGGCAAGCGGTCGCCGGGTTTTAGCTGGCCGGTATTAATGAGGTTGCGCAGCTGGTTGATGATCTGGTCGACAGGGCTTTCTACCTTAACGGCCTGGAATGTTTTGGTAAGCTGATCTTGCATAGTAAATTGGTTAACCAAAAATTGGTTAACCAAAATTAATGATAAAAATGAGATATACAAATGTTTTTTAGGAATTATCGTTTGTGTCGACATTCCTCCACCACGTCATTGCAAGGAAGGGCGATCTCTAAGCTATGTATGTCTGCTTTGCTTATCGACCGATTGCTTTGAACCTTGCAATGACGGGGGGACATAGGGTTTCTGGTAAGAGACCCGAGAAGATACAGAGTTATATTTGGCACACCTTTCTGTGCCTTAGGGGGGCTACCTGTTTGTTTTCTTGTTCTACAAACAGGTAGTCCCCTCCGGAACATCGGAATTTGCAAATTGATATCCCGCAGATCATGTTTCTGCGCGTTAGTGATAGGAGCGGATACCGACCATGTGGCCAATGCCTGTGCAGTATGAGCGGATAGCACGGGCCGCAGGCAACGCCCAAAAGCTTCACGTCATTAGGTCATTCCGCTAAGCTGTCATTGATCATTGAGGGGTAGCAAACGTAGAAACCCCTCCCTGCCACCACACAGGCGGCCGCATCCCTCCCAGGTGAGGGAACTGAAAAAACCTACAAATACCTGCGTTGTAGCAATGCGTAAAACTTATCGGCTACGGCTTGCTTATCGGCCCAGTTGTTTTTGGTGGCGTAGCTGTTCTTGAGGAAGGTTTGTGCTTCTTCAAAGCTTTGCATGCGGTTCATCAGGTCGAGGGCTTCGCTGTAGGCCAGGCTGTAGCCGTTAAATAACTCGCGGATGTACAGCAATTTATCGTTAAGTGTGATGGCGCCTTTCAAATCGTTGATCGGTTGCTGCAATTGATCGGACACACGGGTAGCCGCCATTTGTGCCGACATGCGCTGGTTGATGGTAATGATCTCTTCTTCGGCCACCATGATCTGCGTGTGCTTTTCTGCAATAGGCTCGGGTGTCTGTTTGGGCCTTTCCTTTGGGTGCACTGCCACCGGTTCTTCTATCACGGGCTCGGGGGCAGGTGTGGGTTTAGCCGGTTCGGGAATTGGCGTTGCGGGGATGGCTTTAACAGCCTTCACTTCTTCGGGGGCTAACCCGGTCTCCACTTCGCTTTGGTCGTTTTCGTCCTCATCCTCGTCCCAATCTTCGCCAATATCTTCTAAAGTAAGTTCGTGGCGAATAGGCGCCGGGGCTGGCTCCGGTTCGGGTGCTTCCTCTTCTTCGGGAGCTTCTATTTGGTTATCAATATTAAATTCAAAAACTGGGGCCTCTTCCTCTTCTTCGATTTCTGCCACTGATTCTTCCGCTTCCTCGGGCTCTGACGTGAATGGTTGAAAATATTGAGGCTCGGGCGTATTTTTTGGCTCGGGTTTAGTCTCAGGCCCTGGTTCGGGCTTTAATTCAATAAGGGGTTCTGGTTTAACTTCGGGGACCGGCGCTTCCCTGGCAGCGACCTCCTGTGCCTTAGCGGCCTGTACGTTTAGCTTGCGCAGGATCTCGATATGGTCGGACAGGAAGTGGGCGTTGGCCATCAGCAATTCCAGTTCCAGATCGTTGGATATGCCGTTTACCGATTGAAGATATTCGTATTGTTCGTTTATTTCCGTGATGATCCCACCTATCTTTTTAAATACGTCCTGCTGCTTCATGGATATAATTTGGTATTATGCAATTCAAAAATAACATTAAATTTCGGATATTAGACCCCTCTAAGATATTTGTAAATGCTGTTTAACGAAGAGGTTTTTAAAAGACGTAGCGAACTTGGCGGAAGCATAGAGGTGATATGCGGATCGATGTTTTCGGGTAAAACCGAAGAACTGATCCGCCGGTTAAGACGCGCGCAGATAGCCCGGTTAAACGTAGAGATATTTAAACCCAAAACCGATACCCGCTACCACGAAACCGAAGTGGTATCGCATAATCATGTTTCCATACCAAGTACCCCGGTCGACAGTTCATCGGCCATTTTGCTGTTAGGCGGCCATGTGCAGGTGGTAGGTATTGATGAGGCCCAGTTTTTTGATGATGAACTGCCTTATGTATGTAGTACACTGGCCAATAAGGGTGTTAGGGTGATCATCGCCGGCTTGGATATGGATTTCCAGGGAAGACCGTTTGGCCCTATGCCCGCATTGATGGCTATTGCCGAAAGTGTGACCAAGGTGCACGCCGTGTGCGTTAAATGTGGTAACGAGGCACTGTACAGCTATCGCCTGGTGCCAAGTGAGGCTAAGATACTTTTGGGGGAGATGGAAAGTTATGAGCCGAGATGCAGGCATTGTTTTGGGTTGGAGTAGATTTACTCACCCCGACTACGCTACGCTGGTCGGCCCTCTCTTCGCTGCGCGGGGCAGCGGGCAGGAGCAGTATCCGATAACCCTATCCCTCTTTACGCGTAGCGAAGAGAGGGTGGTCGAGCGCAGCAACGACCGGGTGAGTTTTCCTTGGTTAGTTTACGTGCGCTCCACCAACCCGTCATGTTGAGCGGGAGCGAAACATCCCAAACATGCATTGTCGCCCTGCTTATCGGGGATTCTTCGTTTCACTCAGAATGACGATGGGGGGATAAACAAAAAAGCGAAAGGCTTAGCCTTTCGCTTTTTTGTTTTTAAAGCCATCCTCCTCGGGGAGGTTGGGTGGGGTTACACCACAATATTCACAATCCTGCCTTTCACCACAATCACCTTTTTGATCGCCGCACCCGCCAGGTATTTCTTTACATCATCATGGTCACGGACAAGCGCTTCAACGGCAGCCTGATCCATGCTTAGCGGGATGCTGATATTGGTTTTTGTCTTGCCGTTGATGGATATCGGGTACGAGAATTCGTCCTCTACCAGATAAGCCGGGTTGAATTTTGGATATGGCGCGTACGATAATGTACCGGCCTGGTTACCCAGCAATACCCACAGCTCCTCGCAAATGTGCGGGGCGTATGGCGATAACACCACCACCAGATCCTGCAAAATGGCGCGTTTGTTGCATTTCAGGTCGGTCAACTCGTTAACGGCGATCATGAAGCTGGATACCGATGTATTGAACGAGAAACGTTCTACATCTTCCTCTACCTTGCGGATGATCTTGTGCAGCGATTTCAGTTCGGCCTTGGTAGGCTCGGCATCTGATACATTGAACGTCCAATCGGCCGTGTGGAACAAGCGCCAGAATTTACGCAGGAATTTAAACACGCCTTCAATGCCGTTGGTATTCCATGGTTTACTTTGCTCCAGCGGACCAAGGAACATCTCATACATGCGCAGGGTATCGGCACCGTACTGGGTAGCAATGTCGTCGGGGTTAACAACGTTGTAGTAACGCTTCGACATTTTTTCTACCTCGTGGCCGCATACATATTTGCCGTTCTCTAAAATAAATTCAGCATCGGCAAGTTCAGGGCGCCAGGCTTTAAATTTATCCAGATCTAAAATATCGTTCTTCACAATGTTCACATCCACATGCAGTGCCGATGTTTTGTATTGATCAATAAGGCCTTTGCTCACAAATGTATTTGTAGCTCTGCCCTCGTCATCAACCAAACGGTACACAAAGTTACTGCGGCCCTGTATCATGCCCTGGTTGATCAACTTTTTGAAAGGTTCTTCTTCAACCACCAGGCCAAGGTCTTTCAAAAATTTATTCCAAAATCGGCTGTACAGCAAGTGGCCGGTAGCGTGTTCGCTGCCGCCAATGTACAGGTCAACGTCCTTCCAGTATTCAATAGCTTCTTTCGATGCAAACTCTTTATCGTTATGGGCATCCATATAACGGTACCAGTACCAACTACTGCCAGCCCAGCCGGGCATGGTGCTTAGTTCGTATTCGCCCTCAGGGTATTTCCAATCTGTCGCGCGGGCCAGTGGCGGTTCGCCGGTCTCGGTTGGCAGGTATTTATCAATCTCGGGCAGTATCAATGGCAATTCCTGTTCGCTGATGAGGTATGGCAAGCCATTTTTAAAGTAAACCGGCACCGGTTCGCCCCAATAACGCTGGCGGCCAAAAATGGCATCGCGCATGCGGTAGTTGATCTTGGCTTTACCCGCGCCTATCTCTTCCAGTTTGGCAACCACAGCGGCGGTAGCGTTCTTATAATCTAACCCGTTGATGAAATCAGAATTGATGTATTTACCTTCCTTGGTCGGGTCTGCTTCGGTCTCGATGTTCTGTATATCGATGATCGGCACTATCGGCAAACTGAAATGTTTGGCAAACAAATAATCGCGCTGATCGCCCGATGGTACGGCCATTACCGCACCGGTTCCGTAACCACCCAAAACGTAATCGGCTATCCAAAGCTGTATAGGCTCGCCATTAAGCGGATTTAATACATAGCTGCCGGTAAACGCGCCCGATACGGTTTTGGTATCGGCCATGCGGTCCAATTCGCTTTTCTTTTTAGTTTGGGCAATGTAGGTCTCTACACTCAGCTTTTGCTCGGGCGTAGTCAATTCAGCTACCAGTTCGTGCTCGGGGGCCAATACAACAAAGGTTACACCGAATATGGTATCCACACGGGTGGTGAACACCTCAATATAGTCTTGAGTCTTTAGTCCTGAGTCTTTAGTCTGTATTGGAAATTTAACGCTGGCACCGGTGCTTTTGCCTATCCAGTTGCGCTGCATCTCTTTCATTGGTTCGGGCCAGTCAATCACATCCAGGCCTTGCAAAAAGCGCTCGGCATAGGCGGTGATGCGCATGCTCCACTGCTGCATTTTCTTTTGTTCGACAGGGAAACCGCCGCGCTCGCTAAAGCCGTCCTTCACCTCGTCGTTAGCCAGTACCGTACCCAGGGCCGGGCACCAGTTAACGGTGCTTTCGCGCAGGTAGGTAAGGCGGTATTTTAATAATTCCGTTTGTTGTTCTTCGTTAGTTTTTGCGTTCCATTCTGCAGCGGTAAAGGTATCGATATCCTCATCGCACACGGCATTAACACCTGCTGAACCGTTGGCGGCGAAATGGGCTACCAGTTTATCTATGCTCTCGGCCTTGTCGGCATCCTTGTTATACCACGAGTTGAACAGTTGCATGAATATCCACTGCGTCCACTTGTAAAAATCGGGCGAACTGGTGCGCACCTCGCGGCTCCAATCGAACGAGAAACCGATCTGATCTAACTGGCGGCGATAAGTAGCGATATTAGCCTCGGTAGTAACAGCAGGGTGCTGACCGGTTTGTATAGCGTACTGCTCGGCCGGCAAGCCAAACGAATCGTAACCCATGGGGTGTAATACGTTAAAGCCTTTCAGCCTTTTATAGCGCGAAAAAATATCAGAAGCGATATAGCCCAGCGGATGGCCTACGTGCAGGCCTGCGCCTGATGGATAAGGAAACATATCCATTACATAGTATTTGGGCTTAGCCGAGTTGTTATCGGCCTTAAAGGTTTGGTTATCGGCCCAAAACTGCTGCCATTTTTGTTCTATATCTTTAAATTGATAGTCCATAAGTATTTATGCGCGAAAATAAAGCGCAAAATTAGCAAAAATAAGGCTTAATTGTATACCGAATTGGTAGGAAATGGTTCCGTCATTGGGTCATTACGCTGCGTTGTCATTAGGTCATTGGTAGAATTTGGAAGTTATACTTACTTTTATATACCTGATCAGACATATGAAAAATATCGAACGCATCACATTTGACCCGAATATTATGGGCGGCAAACCCTGCATACGTGGGTTGAGATTAACAGTTAGCACAATTATTGGCTTACTTGCTTCGGATCTTACTTCGGACGATATTTTAAAGCTATATCCTTATTTGCAACACGAAGATATTTTGGCTGCGTTGTCTTTTGCAGCTAATAAGTGTAAAGAGCCCCTATATGACCTATAAGATTTCTCCTCACCCCATTACACATGCCCTCCCCGGTTCGTTCGAAATGACAAGTTGGTGAACCTTGCTTAATGACCTAATGACAGCGAAACGAATGACCTAATGATTTTTAAAACTACGCCGTAATAAACTCCTTTTTATAATCCAGCGGGCTTTTGTTGGTGATGAGTTTAAAGTACTTGTGAAAGCTGGCGAAGTTGTTGAAGCCGCTTTCGTAGCAGATCTGTTTTACGCTATATTTGTTATCAATCAGCAATTTACAGGCGTAACCTACTTTTATTTCAATAATAAATTGCGAGTAAGTCTTCTTGGTGCGGGCTTTAAAGTATCGGCAGAACGAGTTGGGGCTGATGCCGGCGATGGCGGCTATTTCCTCCAATTCTATCTTGCGTTTAAAGTTGGTGAACGAGTAATCGTAAACTACGTTAATGCGGTCGTTTTCCTGCCCGGCGTATTCGTTTTTGAAACCGATGGACGATAGCTGGTGCATCTCGCGTGTGGCAGATGCGGTGGTAAGGATCTCCAGCAGCATGATGATGCGCTCGGGGCCTTCGGTATGTAGTAGTTTATTTAGCAGATTGGATATAGGTTCCTTAATGTCGTCGGCCAGGGCGATGCCGCGTTTGGCTTTATCGAGCAGGGTGCGCAAAACGGTATTCTCAGGAAGTAACAGGAAGCGATCGCCCCAGAAGTTTTCACTGAACTGCGCTACGTATACATTGGCCTGCTGGCTCTCGTTCTGAAAATAGACATCATCAAACCTGAAGAAGTGAGGAAGATTAGACCCAATCAGGAAGATATCCCCGGCCTTAAACCTGCGGATGCTGTCGCCGATAAAGTGCGTACCCTCGCCCTGCTTTATCTGGATGATCTCGATCTCGGGATGGTAATGCCAGTTTTTGTTGGCCTGCATCCCAATATCCTCACGTATGGTAAAGGAATGGGACAGTCCGTTAAAAACCTTCAGTAATTGCGCCTTCATTAAGCCTGTTAAAAAAAACTATTTTATAAAAGTAGTCAAATTTAACTATATCGAAACACAGCAGCGTAAATTACAGCATGTTTTTTACAGGAAACTGAAAATTCCGGTACACTAAGTTATTTGATGTACTTTTCTACAATGGCTACCAGATCGGTAAGGTCGAATGGTTTTTTAAGATAGCCATTGGCCTGGCCGGCTTCGGCTATTTCGGCAATATTGCTTACCGCCGATACAATGATGATAGGGATATGACTGGTTTTGGGGTCTGCTTTTAAACCTTTGCTGATCTGTTGCCCGTTTGCGTCGCTTTTCCAGTCGGTTAACCAGTTGTCAAGCAGTATCAGGTCGGGTTTTATCTTGTCCAGCGTCTTTAATATGCCGGCTTCTTCCGATGCGACCACATTAAACCCGTGCTCTTCCAAAGCGTAGGTAATGGTTTCCCTTATATCCCTGTCATCCTCAATTACCAGTATTTTTTTGGCCATGGTGTATACGTATCGACTTAAATAAATTGATGATAGCGCCTGGTTGCAAAAACAGCTTTAGCTAACCCTAACAACCTATAAACAATAGAAACCACCCCTTTTGTTTTAGCGGGATGGCGTTTTTTATGAAAAAATGATGAAAAAGCAGGTGTGGCTTAGGTCACATCGGGCGACTATTACCATTCGGCTGTCAATTTATGCCATTCGCCCTAAAAGCGTTGTGCCGTCTGCAGGCTTAATGTACTTTTGCGGCAAGTTTAAAGGGTAGGAAAAATATACCATTTAGCTTGTAACATTTCATCAAAAACAAAATCTTATTAGCAAAATAACTATAAATGAAACGTATAATTTTACTTTTAGCAATATTCTGTTCTGTGCTTTCGGCCCACGCGCAATTAGGCGGTGGGGGATCTACCATTACCGGTAAAATATCGGGCACGGTGGTAGACTCAATTACCAAAAAGCCTTTGGATTACGCCACTGTGAGCGTATTCCACACCAAGGGCAAAGCACCTATGAATGGGGTACTTACCGATGAGAAGGGCAGTTTTAAACTAAATAATCTGCCTCCGGGTAAATATAAAATTGTGGTTAGTTATATTGGCTATCCATCAAAAACCATCGACCCGGTAGAAACCACCCTTTCTAAACCTGATAACAACATGGGCACCGTGATACTGGCACCAAGCGCTAAGACATTGGCGCAGGTAAATGTGGTTGGTGATAAGGCGCTGATAGAAAACAAGATCGATAAGATAGTTTACAACGCCGAAAAAGACCTGACCGCTACCGGAGGTAACGCTACCGACGTTTTGCGCAAAGTGCCACTGGTTGCTGTTGATATTAACGGCGGCGTATCGGTACGCGGCGATGCGAACGTGAAGGTGTTGATCAACGGTAAGCCATCGGGTGCCATGTCAAACAACCTGGGCGATGTATTAAAATCGTTCCCTGCCGATCAGATCAAAAGCATCGAGGTAATTACTTCGCCATCGGCTAAGTACGATGCCGAGGGTACGGGCGGTATCATCAACATTGTTACCAAAAGCAAAAACATTTCGGGTGTAAGCGGCGCTATCAGCGGCGGTATGGGTACCCGTCAAAACAATGGTAACGCCAGCTTAAACATCAAGCAAAACCGTTTAAGCGTTACCGGTAACTTTGGTGGCAACTATACCTGGCCACAAATTACGCCAACAAGCCGCTATAGCTATGATGATTCGTTGAATGTAACCAATACCCAAACATCAAGCAATAAGATATTCCGTTATGCTTATACAGGTTCGGGCGAGTTAAGCTACGATTTTAATAACTATAATGCTATCCACTCCAGCATCAGGTTTAACCAGGGTGGTTTTAAAACCGATGGTTCTACCGATTACCGGACTATTACCTCAACTACCGATAGCAAATACAGTTCTACCAATAACAGCAAAACGGTATTTGGTGGTTTCGACTGGATCTTAGATTATACCCATAAGTTTAAAAAAGAGGGCCACCAGATCGTATTTTCTGGCCAATGGAGCCATAGCCAAACCGATTTGAACTATGGTACTAAATTTAGTTCTGTTGCTTCAAACCAGGATGCTACCAATGGTGGCCGTAATAACGAATACACCGCCCAGGTAGATTATACCCTGCCTATAAATGATAAGGTAAAGTATGAGGCCGGTGGCAAAACTATTTCGCGTATCATCAGCAGCGCGTCGGATGTGTTTGTGAACAGCGTATACAGCCCTAACCGCTCAAACGTTTACGATTATAACCAGTACGTTACCGCCGGTTACTCGGTGTTTACGTTTACACTGCCAAAAGCATGGTCGCTGCAAACAGGTGTACGTGCCGAGAATACCAAGATTGATGGTAATTCGGCTAATACCACTTTAGGTTTAATACCGTTTAACAACAGTTACTTTACCTTTGTGCCAAGCTTTGCCGTATCTAAAACTGTTAAAGGAACACAGACCTATAAACTAAGCTACAGCAAACGTATTCAGCGCCCAAGCCTGCAATTTTTAAACCCGTTTGTTAACCAAAGTAACCCGCAAAGCGTATCATACGGTAACCCAACCCTTGCCCCGGAAGTAGCGCAAACTGTAGAGTTAAACTACTCTACCTTTATCGGTACTTCGGTGATCAACGCGTCGGTATATTATAAGCATACTAAGGATCTGATTGAAAATAATACTTTTTCTACAGCAACAGTAACACCTGGCGGTACCACTTATTATACCACTGCCACATACAATAACATTGGTAAAAACAACTCGGTAGGTGTTAGCTTCTTCGGGTCGGTAACACCTATTAAGCCGCTTACTTTCCGTACAAGCATTAATGTTTATACTTATAACGGCATGGCTTACCCGCAGTATGCTTACCTGCAATCGAGCACAGATACGAAGGTGCAGTATAACATCTTTGGCAACGGTACATTGACCCTGCCAGGTGGTTTCAATGCCGAGACATTCGCGATATTGAATTCGCCTACACGTACCATCCAGGGCCAGAACCCTTCATTCGGTTTCATCGGCTTTGGCTTACGTAAGGATATCATGAAGAAAAAAGCTTCTATCGGTATCAATACCCTGTCGCCATTTAAAAACGCTATCGACTTTGACCAGGAGATCCGCAGCAAGCACCTGGTGCAAACCAGCCATACCGCGTTCCCATTCCGCTCGGTTGGTTTAACGTTTAGTTATAATTTTGGTAAGGTTACCATTAAACAAGATAACCCAATGGCGCCTAAAAAGACCGGCCTGAACGACGACTTGAAACAAGGTGATCAGAACGGCGGTGGCCAGGGTGGCGGCGGTGGTCGTTAATCCATTAAGCTCTCTTACAAAACAAAGCAGCCATCACAAATGTGATGGCTGCTTTGTTTTGTGATGATAATCTACCGCCCGTTCAAGCGTCCACGCTTGAATGTTAGGCTGGTGTGAGCGTCTACGCTCACGTTTTTAAATTAAGCGTGGACGCTTAATTAGGAGTTGCGACAAGCGTGGACGCTTGTAGCGGCGAGTGAGTGATAACAAAGCGGCCCTTGAAAACTTCAAGGGCCGCTTTGTTTATGAACCCTACCTTTCGGGATGGGCAGGGTTTTGGTTAATAATACTTTCCGGACTTTCGGTCTTTCCCGGCTTCCGGACTTATCTAATTTATCCCGTAATGGTCGTTCATCAGCTTAACAAACAAACCGCCCGGTAGTACCGATTTTAGTGTTACCGCGATAGTTTGGCCAATGGCCCCGATCAGGTAGTTATGTTTAACGCTGCTTTTACCAACTATCTTAACCACCTCGGCAGCTAATTTAGAAGGGGCGGCGCCAATGCTTTCGTCTTTTTCCATAGCGGCTACTGCGGCTTCAAATTCACCTTTCAGTTTGGCGTTATTCAGGGTGAACGGAACTTTTTCGCGGTTGCCGGTAAAATCGGTTTTAAAGTCGCCCGGGTTAAGTACGGTTACTTTTACACCAGTGCTTCTTAATTCCATACGCAGGCTTTCCGAATAACCCTCGATAGCGAATTTGCTGGCGCTATATAAACCCTGGTAAGGCAAACCAAATAAACCAGCCAGCGAACCAACGTTGATGACCATGCCCTCGCCTTTTTCTATCATATTAGGCAATACGGCGCTGCACACGCGCACTACGCCAAAAAAGTTAACCTCGAATTGTTTTTTAGCATATTCAACCGGCATAGCATAAAGTGGGCCGGTGATACCGTTACCGGCATTGTTGATCAGCACATCTATTTTGCCTTCGGCTTTTATAATAGTATCTACGGCGGCGCTTACCGACGCGTCGTCGGTAACGTCCATAGTTAAAGGTTTAAACGATACGTCTTTATTTTTGCCCGCGCTGCGGCTGGCGCCATAAACGGTGTGGCCTGCGGCAACAAGGGCGGTAGCGGTTGCCTGGCCTAAGCCCGATGATGCGCCCGTAACAAGGATTACTTTTTTCATTTAGTGATTGATGTTGATAATGATTAACAGGGGATTGGTTTTAAAATTGCCGTAAAGATTGCACAAAAGCGGCTGATGAGCAATAAATTAAAAAAATATTTTCGGGCGGATATTTCGTATCAAAGCATAGCACCTTGTTTTTGAACTGCATCCTGATTTGGTATAAATACTATGCATGCATAGTATTTATTTTTTTATTGTATCTTGTGCCAGATTATAAAACCATACATGGATACCTTTGCAGTACACAGCCTTGCAGGCTTCGATTTTAACACCGACGAAAACCAGCAGATGATAGGCCGGATGGCCCGCGATTTTGCCGAAAAGCATATCAAACCAAATGTGATGGATTGGGATGAGGCCCAAACCTTCCCCATCGAACTATTTAAACAATTAGGCGAACTGGGCCTGATGGGCGTAATGGTTCCAGAGCAATTCGGTGGGTCGGGCTTTGGTTACCAGGAATATGTGACCGTGATTGTGGAGATTGCCAAAGTATGCGGATCGATAGGTTTATCGGTAGCGGCGCATAACTCGCTTTGCACCGGCCATATCATGACTTTTGGTAATGATGAGCAAAAGCAACGCTGGCTACCAAAACTCGCCACTGCCGAATGGATTGGCGCCTGGGGCCTGACCGAAGCCAATACCGGTTCTGATGCCCTCCGCATGAATACTACTGCCGTTTTAGATGGCGATGAATATGTGGTAAACGGATCTAAAAACTGGATAACCCACGGCAAAAGCGGCAATGTGGCTGTAGTGATGGTGCGCACCGGCGAAAAAGGCGATTCGAAGGGGATATCGGCGCTGGTGATAGAAAAAGGGACTCCAGGCTTTACCCATGGTAAAAAAGAGAACAAACTGGGCATGCGCGCATCCGAAACTACCGAGTTGATATTTGATAATTGCCGCGTACCTAAAGCCAACCTGTTAGGCGCCGAGGGCGAAGGTTTTAAACAAGCCATGAAGGTATTGGATGGCGGCCGTATCTCTATCGCGGCCCTTTCGCTGGGGATAGCCAAAGGCGCTTTTGAGGCGGCGGTAAATTACGCTAAGGAACGTCATCAGTTCGGTCAGCCTATTTCTAATTTCCAGGCCATCGCCTTTAAACTGGCCGATATGGCTACCGAGATAGAAGCTGCAGAATTATTGATTATGCAGGCTGCCGATCTGAAGAACCGCCACCTGCCCATGACTAAGGAAGCAGCAATGGCCAAATACTATGCATCGGAAGTGGCGGTGAAATGCGCTAACGAGGCGGTGCAGATCTTCGGCGGTTATGGTTATACCAAGGATTTCCCGGTTGAGAAGTTTTACCGTGATGCTAAACTATGCACTATAGGCGAGGGGACAAGCGAGATCCAGAAGATCGTGATCAGCAGGGAGGTGTTGAAGGGATAGTTTTTTATCGGTTGAATTGTACTGTCATTAGCTAAGTGGTACATGCTTTGGGGGGGAGTACTTAGGTTAAACAACATCGCTTGTTTCAGCTAATAAAAAAAATGAACAAAAAACCTTGTTTTTTTGAACAAAAATTGAACACGTAACGTATTGATATGTAATTAAATAAGTGCTTTTGTTCAAAATTTCATTTTTTCACCACTCCCTTGTTTTTTAAGGGTACTGACAAACTTACGCCACCAAAAATTAAAACTGATATCAATATATTTTGCAAGGCTTCCGCCCGGCGCGGTTGCCTGATCGTAATCTGCAAAAGGGCTTAGGAGAATAATTTATTCCTGGTAGATTTCGTTATATTTGTATAAATACGGATAAGAATGGATACGTTAGCCATAAGACAGGAATTGCATCATTATATCGATACAGCTGATGACGCTTCGGTAGAAGCGATGTATTCGAATATTAAAAACGAAGCTATTGAAAAATATGAATGGTGGAATGATGAGGAGTTAATGGCTGAATTGGATAAAAGATCGGCCGATTTGGAAAGCGGAAAGGATCCGGGTATGACATTGGAACAGTCGATCGATCATTTGATGAACCGGTTGAAATAGATGGCTTGCGATGTTAAACTATCCCTTGTTGCGATAAAGGAATTAGAGGAATCGTCTGATTGGTATGAGGGAGAAGCCATAGGTTTAGGGAAGCGATTTGTAGAGGCTGTTAAAGAAACATTAATCCATATCTCACTTCATCCCGAAGCCTATCAAAAAGGAAGAGGAAACAGGAGAGAGGCTGTAGTAAATATTTTTCCTTACCTCATCGTTTATGATTATAGGGCGAGAACAAATGAAGTGTACATTCTCCATGTATTCCACACCAGCAGAAACCCTAAGCTGAAATACAAGAAATAGCCAGCCAAACAGCGTTAGCGATAGCAGCGGATACCGGCCAGTGGCTAAGGCCTTGTGTAGTATGAGCGGATAGCGCGCGCCGGAGGCAACGCCCACCAATCGGGAATGATTTTTAATTTTCCCCTTTACAATAACCAAGATAAAACATAGGTTTATGGTATTTAACCGTATCGGCATGTTTGCCAACGGGTTTAAAATAACCATCGCGTATAATCACCTTATCGCCTAAAGCCTTCACGGTATCGCCATTATATTGCAGTACAATAGTATCCTTGCTTTTTTTCCAGCTGCCGGTATACCATTTATCATAAAAAAACACGCCCGTCCAGTTAAGTTCAAATGTATTATCTGCCCTGAAAAATAGGTATGCCTGGTTTTGGGTGCCTTCATAGCAGCCACGCATTACTACAGTGCTTTCCAGTTTCGCGGGGTCAATTAAACCTCCCAAAAATGGTACTGATAAATAAAGCATTAGCGGGGCAAAAACAGACCATGATAAATGGCGCCGGCATTTATAGATATTGATAAACTCCTTTACTATATTGATCAGGATCAGTACAGTTAAAACCAGGATAGCGCATATTGATATAAAGTGGACGAGGCCACCGAGATATTTATCGATATAATGATCCCATATGATCAATATCGCCCAAATTATACAAATGATAATAGCCTTAACAGATCGCTTCATGCCTTTAAATATAGCGGGTAAACAACAATTGTGCATAAAAGCAATATATCTAATTCACTAATCTTCAATTAACTATTTGCAGATCAAAACTATTTACTTACCTTTGCCGTCCCTGAAAGGAGGTATATAAGGATTATGATCATCATCAACGTAAAAGACGGCGAATCGTTAGACAAAGCATTGAAACGCTTTAAGAAGAAATTTGAGAAGACAGGTGTATTACGCGAACTACGCAGTCGCCAGGCATTCGAGAAAAAATCTGTAGCCCGCAGGCACGAGATCAAACATGCCATATACAAGCAAAGCATGAACACAGAAACCCTGTAATTCTTCTTCAAAAAAGAATTTTTACATTTTCTGAAAATATATAAAAAAACTATTTGTACATTCATTCTCCCGGAAGGATGTACAAGTAGTTTTTATGTTTTTAGAGCGGTTCATCAACTATCTTCAATTTGAAAAACGGTATTCGCCACACACCGTAACCGCCTACCGGGCCGATCTGGAGCAGTTTTTTGCCCATATTAACCATCCCGAAATACTAATCACCCAGCCATCAGAAATTACGCATCACCATATCCGCAACTGGATGGTGGATATGATGGATAATGGCATCAGCGCGCGCACCGTTAACCGCAGGGTGGCAGTATTGCGTAAATACTTTAAGTTTCTGCTGCAAAGCCAACTTATCAGTGCCAACCCCACCGCCAAAATACAAACACCTAAAACGCCCAGGCGGCTGCCGGTAGTGGTAGAAACCGATAAACTGGTTAACAAACTTGACCAGGATGTGGGCACTGATTTTGACAAGCTGCGCGATAAACTGATAGTTGAATTGCTGTTCGGTACCGGTATCCGCCTGGCCGAACTGGTAGGCTTAAAAGAAAGCGATATCAATAACTACGAGGGTACGATAAAAGTATTGGGCAAACGCAATAAGGAGCGTATTATCCCTATTAATAAGGAACTGAAGCGTGTAATGGCCGAGTACCTGGAGTTAAAAAAAAATCAAAATTTTAATAACAATTCCCTAACACTGGTCGTTACCAATAAAGGAGTGAACGCATACCCAAAGTTCATTTATCTTAAAGTGAAAGCGTACTTATCTGATATATCGACCCAGGACAAAAAAAGCCCCCATGTGCTACGGCACACCTTTGCCACCAGCCTTTTAAACAAGGGCGCCGACCTGAACGCTATTAAAGAGCTTTTGGGCCACGCCAGCCTGAGTGCCACCCAGGTATATACCCACAACTCCGTGGAACGACTAAAATCTATTTATAAACAAGCCCATCCAAAGGCATAAAACAAGGAGGAAAAATGAAGATCACAGTTCAATCGATCCATTTTACAGCAGACAGGAAGCTGTTGGATTTTATCCAGAAGAAAGCAGATAAGTTAGATCTGTTTTACGATAAGATCATTAGCGGCGAGGTTTACCTGAAATTAGAGAACGTAGAAGATGAAGCCAACAAAATAACGGAGATAAAAATTCAGTTGCCGGGCAATCAATTGTTCGCCAAAGAGCAATGCAAGACCTTTGAAGAGGCTACCGACCTGGCCCTGGAGAGCCTGCGCAAGCAAATTGAAAAGCATAAACAGAAAAAAGCCGCTGCTGCCGAGACTGTAAAAAAAGCCGTTTTGACAGCCGCTGAAGACGAATATTAAAGATAATCAGGCCTTTAAACAAGGCGAAATCGGCGGGTGAAATGCCCGTCGATTTTTTTTTGCAAAAATATTTTGCACAGCCTTTATTTTTTGTAGATTTGCAATCCCTTTCGGAGAGGTGGTTAACCAAGCCCACTAATTGAAAGGGTGGTTCTTTAAAAAGAAAAAATTTAAGCCTCCATAGCTCAGCTGGTAGAGCAACTGACTTGTAATCAGTAGGTCATTGGTTCGATCCCGATTGGGGGCTCAGTTTTAATTTCGAATTTCGAAGATTCGATTTCGGATTTACCCAAATCCGAAATGTAAAATGCGATATCCGGGATAAAGCTTTGGGGAGATACCAGAGCGGTCAAATGGGACGGACTGTAAATCCGTTGCTTCGGCTACGAAGGTTCGAATCCTTCTCTCCCCACAAATTTTCAGCAAGCAGTTATCGGTTTGTTATCATAAACAAACTGGTAGCTGCTAACTGAATTAAAAGCGGAAGTAGCTCAGTTGGTAGAGCGATAGCCTTCCAAGCTATAGGTCGCGAGTTCGAACCTCGTCTTCCGCTCTTTAAACAGTGAGCAGTAGGCAGATAGCGGTAGGCAGTCAATTAACATACTGCAAGCTGGTAACTGCAAGCCGCAAACTAAAAAATAAGCCGACGTAGCTCAGGGGTAGAGCACTTCCTTGGTAAGGAAGAGGTCATGGGTTCAAATCCCATTGTTGGCTCAACAGGTATGAAAATGCCTATTTAAATAAGGAAAATTAACCTACAAACATTAATAAATAAATCATGGCAAAAGAAAAATTTGACCGCAGTAAACCGCACTTAAACATCGGTACAATCGGTCACGTTGACCACGGTAAAACAACCCTTACCGCAGCGATCACCAAAGTATTAGCTGATAAAGGTTTATCTGAAGCACGTTCATTTGATTCAATTGACTCGGCTCCGGAAGAAAAAGAACGCGGTATCACTATTAACACTGCTCACGTTGAGTACTCAACTGCTAACCGTCACTACGCACACGTTGACTGTCCAGGTCACGCCGACTACGTAAAGAACATGGTTACCGGTGCTGCTCAGATGGACGGTGCTATCATCGTGGTAGCTGCTACTGATGGTCCGATGCCACAAACCCGCGAGCACATCCTGTTAGCACGCCAGGTAGGTGTACCTGCACTTGTTGTTTTCATGAACAAGGTTGACATGGTTGATGATCCGGAACTGTTAGAATTAGTAGAGATGGAAGTTCGTGAATTATTATCATTCTACGATTTCCCTGGTGATGATATCCCTGTGATCCAAGGTTCGGCTTTAGGTGGCCTGAACGCTGATCCGAAATGGGTTGAAAAAATTATGGAGTTGATGGATGCTGTTGATAGCTACATCCCAATCCCTCCACGTCTGACTGATCTTCCATTCCTGATGCCTGTTGAAGACGTATTCTCGATCACTGGTCGTGGTACTGTAGCAACTGGCCGTATCGAGCGTGGTGTAATCAACTCTGGCGATCCTGTTGATATCCTGGGTATGGGTGCCGAGAACTTAAAATCAACCGTAACTGGTGTTGAGATGTTCCGTAAGATCCTTGACCGTGGTGAAGCTGGTGATAACGTAGGTTTATTGTTACGTGGTATTGAAAAAACTGATATCCGTCGTGGTATGGTTATTTGCAAACCAGGTTCAGTAACTCCTCACACCGATTTCAAAGCAGAAGTTTACGTATTGTCGAAAGCAGAAGGTGGCCGCCACACTCCGTTCTTTAACAAATACCGTCCTCAGTTCTATTTCCGTACCACTGACGTAACTGGCGAGATCTCGTTAGCAGAAGGTGTAGAAATGGTTATGCCAGGCGACAACGTTACTATCACCGTAAAACTGATCAACGCTATCGCGATGGAAAAAGGTTTACGTTTCGCTATCCGCGAAGGTGGTCGTACAGTAGGTGCCGGTCAGGTAACTGAAATCTTAAAATAAACCCCCTAACCCCCTAAAGGGGGAATAAGGATAGGTTAATTATATTCAAAGTACTTAGGCAAATGCCTAAGTACTTTGTTACTAATTAGAAGAATAACAAAATCAAAAATCCCTTTAGGGATTTAGGGTAAAATATACACGGGAATAGTTCAACGGTAGAATAGAGGTCTCCAAAACCTTTGATCAGGGTTCGAATCCTTGTTCCCGTGCCATATATAAAGCGAAATAAACAATGGCTGCAGTAGTTGAATATATAAAAGAATCATACATAGAGTTAACCCAAAAGGTAACCTGGCCAACCTGGCGCGAACTGCAAAGCAGCGGCGTACTGGTAGTGGTTGCCTCGTTAATTATCGCGCTGGTTATTTTTGGTATGGACACTGCTATTAGCTATGTGTTAAGCCATTTTTACACTTCACTTGCTTAATTTGATAGACAGAGATGGGTGAAAATTTGAAATGGTATGTAGTACGCGCTATCAGCGGCAAGGAAAAAAAAGTTAAGCAATACATTGATGCCGAAGTTAACCGCTTGGGCATATCGCATTTGGTACCGCAGGTATTAATACCTACCGAAAAATACTACCAGATGCGCGATGGAAAAAAAATAGCTAAAGAGCGTAACTATTTCCCGGGCTATGTACTGATGGAAGCAGCGCTTGACGGCGAGCTGGAACACGTAATTAAAAACGTGAACAGCGTAATAGGCTTTTTAGGCGATAAGGCTGGTAATGCCATTCCACTGCGTCAGGCCGAAGTTAACCGCATTTTAGGTAAGGTTGACGAAATGAGCGCACAAGGCGAAACCATGAACGTGCCTTATTATGTTGGCGAAGCTGTTAAAGTAATGGACGGTCCGTTCAATGGCTTTAGCGGTGTGATAGAAGAGGTTAACGAAGAAAAGAAAAAGCTGAAAGTAATGGTAAAGATATTCGGGCGCCGTACGCCGCTTGAATTGAATTACATGCAGGTAGAGAAAGAATAGTTAGTTATAGGTTGATTAAGTTGATTGCGTGAGTAGTTGATTTAGTTTTCCAAACTGATTTAAAAAATATAAAAGAGTGCCTTGATAAAGCGAAAAAGTGATAACTACTCACTTAATGCAACTCAATCAACCACTCACTTTTAAAGATAAATGTTACATAGCTTCCACTACTAACATTGAGTATTAAATAATTAAAGTAAAATGGCAAAAGAAGTCGGTGCGATGGTGAAGCTGCAGGTAAAAGGCGGCGCTGCAAACCCATCACCTCCAATTGGCCCAGCATTGGGTGCTAAAGGGGTGAACATTATGGAATTTTGCAAGCAGTTTAATGCACGTACCCAGGATAAACCTGGCAAAGTGTTACCTGTATTGATCACTGTTTACGTTGACAAGTCATTCGATTTTATCATTAAAACCCCTCCTGTTGCTATCCAGTTATTGGAGGCCTCAGGTTTAAAAAGCGGGTCTGCAGAGCCAAACCGTAAAAAGGTAGCGAAAGTTACCTGGGAGCAGGTTGAAACTATTGCAAAAGATAAAATGCCAGACTTGAATGCATTTACAGTAGAATCGGCCATGAAAATGGTTGCTGGTACTGCTCGCAGTATGGGAATCACCGTATCAGGTACGGCTCCCTGGAACTAATTTGATCCGCAGATTTAATCTCAGATCAAAAATTAATTACAAACACAAATCAGTTTAAGACAGTGGCAAGATTAACAAAAAATCAAAAAGTGGCACTCTCCAAAATTGAGGCTAATAAGTCGTATTCTTTACAGGACGCAACAAGCCTGGTTAAGGATATCACTAACACCAAATTCGATTCATCGGTTGATATCGATGTTCGTTTAGGTGTCGATCCGCGTAAAGCCAATCAAATGGTACGTGGTATCGCAACATTACCTCATGGAACCGGTAAAACTGTACGTGTACTGGTGCTTTGTACTCCGGATAAGGAGCAGGAAGCTAAAGACGCAGGTGCAGATTACGTAGGTTTGGACGATTACATTGCCAAAATTGAAGGCGGATGGACTGATGTTGATATTATCATCACTATGCCAAGTGTGATGGCTAAGGTAGGTCGTTTGGGTCGTATATTGGGCCCGCGTAACCTGATGCCTAACCCTAAATCGGGTACAGTAACACCAGAAGTTGGTAAAGCTGTAACCGAGGTAAAAGGTGGTAAGATCGATTTCAAGGTTGACAAAACCGGTATCATCCACACTTCGATAGGAAAAGTATCTTTCTCTGCTGATAAAATTTATGAAAACGCTTTAGAAGTACTGCAAGTAATTTCTAAGCTAAAACCATCAGCAGCCAAAGGAACATATTTTAAAAGTATCCATATCTCTTCAACCATGTCTCCGGGCATCGAGGTTGAAACTAAAACAGTAGCGGGGATCTAATCATGAATAAAGAAGAAAAACACGAACTTGTTCTTGCCCTTACTGAACAGATGAAGGAATATGGTAATTTTTACATTACCGACACTTCAAACCTTACGGTTGCTAAGATCAATAACATCCGCCGTAAATGTTTCGAGAGTGATATCACTATCCAGGTAGCAAAAAACAGCTTAATTAAAAAAGCGATGGAAGCTGCCGGTGGCGATTACACTGCAATTTATGATGTGCTGAAAGGTTCGTCGTCTATCCTTTTCTCAAAATCAGCAACTGCACCTGCAAAGCTGATCAAACAACTGAGGAAATCGGGCAGCGAAAAACCAATCATCAAAGCAGCATATATTGACTCGGCCGTTTTCATTGGTGATAACCAACTGGATACATTGATCAACCTGAAATCGAAAGAACAACTGGTTGGCGAGATCATCGGATTACTGCAATCTCCTGCTAAAAATGTTGTATCTGCTCTTCAATCGGGCGGTAACATTTTGGCCGGCGTTGTTAAAACATTACAAGAAAGAGGTTAATTCATGCACCTCAAGTTAAGCATGACATTAAAACAAAAAGCATTAAAGTAAAAAATTAAATAAAATGGCGGATTTAAAATCATTTGCTGAACAGTTAGTAAACTTAACAGTAAAAGAAGTTAACGAGTTAGCTCAAATCTTAAAAGACGAGTACGGTATTGAGCCTGCTGCTGCTGCAGTAGCTGTTGCTGCTGCCCCAGCTGGTGGCGATGACGCTCCTGCTGCTGCTGCAGAACAAACTTCATTTGACGTTATCCTGAAAGAAGCTGGTGGCGCTAAATTAGCAGTTGTTAAATTAGTAAAAGACCTGACTGGCTTAGGCTTGAAAGAAGCTAAAGACTTAGTTGACGGTGCACCTAAAGAATTAAAAACTGGTGTAACTAAAGAAGAAGCTGCAAGCTTGAAACAACAATTAGAAGAAGCAGGAGCTGTAGTTGAGGTTAAGTAATTTAACCCAATAGCACCTAAAGCATAAAGACCCCGGACCTTTTTTGGTCGGGGTCTATTGCCGTTTATAATGTTTTATAGATTTGAGATATGAGATTTGAGATGTGAGAAAAGCCCGTATAAAGGCAATTTCATATCTCACGTCTCAAATCTCACATCTCACATCTACAAATAATAGACTTAAAATTATAATCCCTTGGCAAACACAACAAATAAAAGAGTAAACTTTGCAACCAGCAGGCACGTAATTGATTACCCCGACTTCCTGGATGTGCAGTTGCAATCTTTCAGGGAATTTTTCCAACTGGAAACTACTTCAGACAACCGTTATAAAGAAGGGCTGTTTAAAGTATTTGCCGAAAACTTCCCGATTTCTGACTCAAGGAACATCTTTGTTTTAGAGTTTCTTGATTACTTTATTGATCCGCCACGTTACGATATACAAGAGTGTATCGAGCGCGGTTTAACTTACAGTGTGCCTTTAAAAGCCAAGCTGCGCCTATCTTGTAACGACGAGGAGCACGAAGACTTTGAGACAATTGTACAAGACGTGTACCTGGGTACCATCCCATACATGACCCCTAAAGGTACTTTTGTTATCAATGGCGCCGAGCGTGTAATTGTATCGCAATTACACCGTTCGCCTGGTGTATTCTTCGGCCAAAGCCGCCACACTAACGGTACTAAATTATACTCGGCCCGTGTAATCCCTTTCAAAGGTTCGTGGATCGAGTTTGCTACAGACGTTAACAACGTGATGTATGCATATATCGACCGTAAGAAGAAATTCCCGGTTACTACCTTGCTGCGCGCCATCGGTTATGATTCGGATAAAGACATCCTGGAATTGTTTGAACTGGCCGACGAAGTAAAAGTAAGCAAAAGCGGTTTAAAGAAATTTATTGGCCGTAAGCTTGCCGCAAGGGTGCTTAAAAAATGGGTGGAAGACTTTGTGGACGAGGATACCGGTGAAGTGGTATCTATCGACCGTAACGAGATCATCCTTGAGCGCGAGACCGTTTTAGAAGACGACCATATCGATATGATCATCGACGCAGGTGTGAAAACCATCATCCTGAACAAGGAAGATTCGGCCACCAGCGGTGATTATACCATTATATATAATACCTTACAAAAGGATACCTCTAACTCAGAGAAAGAAGCGGTTGAACACATCTACCGTCAATTACGTAACGCTGAACCACCTGATGAAGAAACAGCACGTGGTATCATCGATCGTTTGTTCTTCTCTGACAAACGTTACGACTTGGGCGATGTTGGCCGCTACCGCATCAACCGTAAGCTGAAGATGGATACATCTAACGATATTAAGGTACTGACCAAACAGGACATTATCGCTATCGTTAAATACCTGATCAAACTGATCAACTCTAAAGCCGAGGTGGATGATATCGACCACTTGTCAAACCGTCGTGTACGTACCGTTGGTGAGCAATTGTATGCACAGTTTGGTGTAGGTTTAGCGCGTATGGCACGTACCATCCGCGAGCGTATGAACATTCGTGATAACGAGGTGTTCACACCAACCGATCTGATCAACGCGCGTACACTGTCATCAGTGATCAACTCGTTCTTCGGTACCAACCAGCTATCGCAGTTTATGGACCAGACCAACCCACTGGCAGAGATCACGCACAAGCGTCGTCTGTCGGCCCTGGGGCCGGGTGGTCTGTCGCGCGAGCGTGCCGGTTTCGAGGTTCGTGACGTTCACTACACCCACTACGGCAGGTTATGTACCATCGAGACACCTGAAGGCCCGAACATCGGTCTGATCTCGTCGCTGTGCGTACACGCCAAGATCAATAACCTGGGCTTTATCGAAACCCCGTACAAACGTGTGGTTGAAGGTAAGGTTAAGGTTGAAGAAGAAGTAATTTACCTGTCGGCAGAAGATGAGGACGGTAAAACCATAGGCCAGGCCAACGCTTATTACGATGATAAGGGTATTTTTGAGAACCCGCGCGTAAAAGCACGTTATGAAGGCGACTTCCCGGTAATTGAGCCGGAAAAACTGGATTACATGGACGTTGCGCCAAACCAGATCACATCAATCGCGGCTTCGCTTATCCCGTTCTTAGAACATGATGACGCTAACCGTGCCCTGATGGGTTCGAACATGCAACGCCAGGCCGTGCCATTGCTGCGTCCGGAGTCGCCAATTGTAGGTACTGGTCTGGAAGGCCGTGTAGCTAAAGATTCGCGCACGCTGATCAACGCAGAAGGCGATGGTGTGGTTGAGTATGTTGACGCAAACGAAATTAAGATCCGTTACGACCGTAACGAGCTTGACAGGCTGGTCTCATTTGATGGCGACACCAAAACTTACCAACTGACCAAGTTCAAAAAGACCAACCAAAGTACTACCATGAACCTGAAGCCTATCGTTAAGAAGGGCCAGAAGGTTGAAAAAGGACAGGTACTTTGCGAAGGATATGCAACACAGGATGGCGAGTTAGCCCTTGGCCGTAACCTTAAAGTGGCATTCATGCCTTGGCAAGGTTACAACTTTGAGGATGCGATCGTGATCTCGGAACGTGTGGTATCGCAGGATATCTTCACTTCGTTGCACATCGAGGAGTTTGAACTGGAAGTACGTGATACAAAACGCGGTGAAGAGGAATTGACACCGGATATCCCGAACGTATCGGAAGAAGCTACCAAAGACCTGGACGAAGACGGTATCATCCGTGTAGGCGCCGAGGTTAAGGAAGGCGATATCCTGATCGGTAAGATCACCCCTAAAGGTGAATCAGACCCATCACCGGAAGAAAAACTGTTACGTGCCATATTTGGTGATAAAGCAGGTGATGTTAAAGACGCGTCTTTAAAAACACCTCCGTCTATCGCCGGTGTGGTTATCGATACCAAGTTGTTCAGCCGTGCTAAAAAGACTTCGAAAGCCGAAGAAAAAGCACAGTTAGAAAAACTGGATACCAAACACGATAAAGCAGTTAAAGAACTGAAGAATACACTGGTTGATAAACTGTTTGAAATTGTTAACGGTAAAACATCGCAAGGTGTGTACAATGTTTACAAGGAACTGTTGATTGCTAAAGGTGTTAAATTCACCCAGAAAATGCTGGCTGAGTTACCTTACGATAACATCAACCCAACCAAGTGGACTACCGACGACGACAAGAACGATCAGATCAAAGCCCTGTTGCACAACTTCAACATTAAGCTGAACGAAGAACTGGGTGCTTACCGCCGCGATAAATTCGCGATCAGCGTAGGCGACGAGCTGCCATCGGGTATTGTACAAATGGCTAAAGTTTACATCGCTAAAAAGCGTAAGCTTAAAGTTGGTGATAAAATGGCCGGCCGCCACGGTAACAAAGGTATTGTTGCCCGCATCGTTCGCGATGAGGACATGCCATTCCTGGAAGACGGTACCCCGGTTGATATTGTGTTGAACCCGCTGGGTGTACCTTCACGTATGAACCTTGGCCAGATCTACGAAACTGTATTGGGCTGGGCCGGTAAAGAGCTGGGTATGAAATTCGCTACCCCGATTTTCGATGGCGCAAGCCACGAGCAGGTAGAAGAGTGGATTGCTAAAGCAGGCGTACCAGAATCGGGCCGTACTTACTTATACAATGGTTTAACAGGTGAGCGCTTCGATCAGCAAACTACTGTAGGTATCATCTACATGCTGAAACTGGGCCACATGGTTGACGATAAGATGCACGCCCGTTCTATAGGCCCGTACTCTTTGATCACTCAACAGCCATTGGGTGGTAAGGCACAGTTCGGTGGTCAGCGTTTTGGTGAGATGGAGGTTTGGGCGTTAGAGGCATTCGGTGCAGCTAACATCCTGCAGGAGATCTTAACCGTTAAGTCTGACGACGTTATTGGCCGTGCCAAAACATACGAAGCTATTGTTAAAGGCGAAAACCTGCCTACACCATCAGTACCAGAATCATTCAACGTATTGGTTCACGAGTTACGCGGCTTAGGTTTGGATATCACCTTAGAATAAGGTTGAAAGAGGTGAAAGGTAAAAGGATAAAGGTGAAAGGTGCCTTATCTTTTTACCTCTCATCCCGATTAATGAGGAAGGGAAAAACCTTTCACCTTTGGCCTTTCACCTTTGAGCTAACAAAAAAATACCTTTAAAAAAAGAAATATGTCTTACAAAAAGGATAATAAAATAAAAAGCAATTTCACCACCATTACCATCAGTTTAGCCTCGCCAGAGTCTATCCTTGAGCGTTCGAGCGGTGAAGTTTTAAAACCAGAAACCATTAACTACCGGACCTACAAGCCCGAGCGTGATGGTTTATTCTGCGAGCGTATCTTCGGTCCGGTAAAAGACTATGAGTGCCATTGCGGTAAGTACAAACGTATCCGTTACAAGGGTATCGTGTGCGACCGTTGCGGTGTTGAAGTAACCGAGAAGAAGGTTCGTCGCGAGCGTATGGGCCACATCAACCTGGTGGTGCCTGTTGCGCATATCTGGTATTTCCGTTCGTTACCAAACAAAATTGGTTACCTGCTGGGCTTACCTACTAAAAAGCTCGACCTGATCATCTACTACGAACGTTATGTAGTAATTCAGCCAGGTATTAAAGAAGCTGACGGTATCAGTGCTATGGACTTCCTGACCGAGGAAGAATACCTGGACGTTTTGGATACCCTGCCAAAAGAGAACCAATATCTTGACGATAAAGACCCGCAGAAATTTGTGGCCAAAATGGGTGCCGAAGCATTGGAAGAATTGCTGAAACGCCTTGACCTTGACCAATTATCATACGATCTGCGCCACCAGGCTGCAAACGAAACCTCACAGCAACGTAAAAACGAAGCTTTGAAGCGCCTGCAGGTTGTTGAAGCTTTCCGCGAAGCACAAGGCCGTATCGAGAATAACCCTGAGTGGATGATCGTGAAGATCGTTCCGGTTATCCCGCCTGAACTGCGCCCGTTAGTACCACTGGAAGGTGGCCGTTTCGCTACTTCAGATCTGAACGACCTTTACCGCCGTGTAATTATCCGTAACAACCGTTTGAAACGTTTGATCGAGATCAAAGCGCCGGAGGTGATCTTACGTAACGAAAAACGTATGCTGCAGGAAGCTGTGGATTCGTTATTCGATAACTCGCGTAAAGTTAATGCCGTTAAAACGGAAGGTAACCGTGCCCTGAAATCGCTCTCAGACATTCTGAAAGGTAAACAAGGCCGTTTCCGTCAAAACTTACTGGGTAAACGTGTTGACTACTCGGCACGTTCGGTAATTGTGGTAGGCCCTAACCTTAAACTGCACGAGTGCGGTTTACCAAAAGATATGGCAGCCGAGCTGTTTAAACCATTTATCATCCGCAAAATGATTGAGCGTGGTGTGGTTAAAACAGTAAAATCTGCAAAGAAAATTGTTGACCGTAAAGACCCGCTGGTTTGGGATATCCTTGAAAACGTACTGAAAGGCCACCCGATACTGCTTAACCGTGCGCCTACGCTGCACAGGTTGGGTATCCAGGCTTTCCAGCCTAAACTGGTGGAAGGTAAAGCTATCCAGCTGCACCCATTAACCTGTACCGCGTTCAACGCCGACTTTGACGGTGACCAGATGGCCGTGCACGTACCACTTGGTAACGCGGCAATTTTGGAAGCCCAGATCCTGATGCTGGCATCGCACAATATTTTGAACCCTGCTAACGGTACGCCTATCACTGTACCATCTCAGGACATGGTATTGGGTCTTTACTATATTACTAAGGGCCGCAAAACTGATGCTACCCGTGTTGTAAAAGGTGAAAACCTTTCGTTCTACTCTGCAGAGGAAGTGATCATTGCTTACAATGAGAAAAAACTTGACCTGCACGCTTTCATTAAAGTGAAAGCTAACGTGAAAGAGAAAGACGGCAGCATCGTAAATAAACTGATCGACACTACTGTAGGCCGCGTACTGTTTAACCAGCATGTGCCTGAAGAAGTAGGTTATATAAACGAACTGCTGACCAAGAAATCACTGCGTGATATCATTGGCGAGGTAGTAAAAACTACCGGTATGGCCCGCGCGGCCCAATTCCTTGATGATATTAAGGAGTTAGGTTTCCAGATGGCATTCCGTGGTGGTTTATCGTTTAACCTGAAGGATATTAATATCCCTGCACAGAAGGTTACCCTGATCGACCAGGCTTCGAAAGAAGTTGAAGAGGTAATGAACAACTATAACATGGGTTTCATTACCAACAACGAACGTTACAACCAGATCATCGATATCTGGACCCGTATCAATAACAAGCTGACCGCTAACGTAATGGAGATCCTGAGTACAGATAACCAGGGCTTCAACTCGGTTTACATGATGCTTGATTCGGGTGCACGTGGTTCTAAAGAGCAGATCCGTCAGCTGGCAGGTATGCGTGGCCTGATGGCGAAACCTCAGAAATCAGGTTCAGGCGGCGAGATCATCGAGAACCCGATCCTTTCAAACTTTAAAGAAGGTCTGTCGGTATTAGAGTACTTTATCTCTACCCACGGTGCCCGTAAAGGTTTGGCGGATACGGCGTTAAAGACGGCTGATGCTGGTTACCTGACCCGTCGTTTACATGACGTTGCGCAGGACATGATCGTTGGCGAAACAGATTGCGGTACTTTACGTGGTATCTTCACCACTGCCCTTAAAGATAACGAGGACATTGTTGAACCATTGTATGACCGTATCCTGGGCCGTACTTCATTACATGAAGTGCACGACCCTATCACCGGCGAACTGTTAGTACAAGCCGGACAGGATATCACTGAAGAAATTGCCAAGAACATCGAAAACTCTCCGCTGGAAGGCATCGAGATCCGTTCGGTATTAACCTGCGAAAGCAAACGTGGTGTTTGCGCGCTTTGCTATGGCCGTAACCTGGCCAGTGGTAAACGCGTTCAACGCGGCGAGGCTGTAGGTGTAATTGCAGCGCAGTCAATCGGTGAGCCGGGTACACAGTTAACCCTGCGTACATTCCACGTGGGTGGTACCGCGTCTAACATCGCGGCCGAATCTCAGATCAACGCTAAATACGAAGGTATTATCGAATTTGAGAACGTACGTACCGTATCATTCGAAACGCCGGAAGACGGAGCGGTAGACGTGGTACTGGGCCGTTCGGGCGAATTCCGCATCCTGGAGGCAGGCAGCAACAAGGTGATCATGACCAACAACATCCCATACGGTTCGTACCTGTATGTGAAGGATGGCAGCAAGATCAACCGTGGCGACAAGATCTGTTCATGGGATCCGTACAACGCGGTAATTATCTCTGAATTTGCCGGCCAGGTACAATTCGACGCTGTATTGGAAGGTGTAACCTTCCGCGAAGAAAGCGACGAGCAAACCGGTCACCGCGAAAAAGTAATTATTGACACCCGCGATAAATCTAAAAACCCTGCTATACAGGTAGTTGACAATAAAGGCAACCTGATCAAAGGATACAACATCCCGGTAGGTGCGCACATTGCTGTTGACGAGCGTGAGAAGGTACAAACCGGCCAGGTTATTGCCAAGATCCCTCGTTCAACCGGTAAAACGCGAGATATTACAGGTGGTTTGCCACGTGTAACCGAGTTATTCGAAGCACGTAACCCAAGCAACCCTGCGGTTGTAACCGAAATTGACGGTGTGGTAACCTTAGGTGGTGTGAAACGTGGTAATCGTGAGATGACCATCGAATCGCGCGACGGACAGGTTAAAAAATACCTGGTACCACTTTCAAAACACATCCTTGTACAGGATAACGACTTTGTGAAAGCCGGTATGCCACTGTCTGACGGTTCTATCTCTCCTGCCGACATCCTGGCTATTAAAGGCCCTGCTGCCGTGCAAGAGTACCTGGTGAATGGTATACAAGAGGTTTACCGTTTACAGGGTGTGAAGATCAACGATAAGCACTTTGAGGTGATCGTTCACCAGATGATGCAGAAAGTATCTATTGAAGATCCGGGCGATACCCGTTTCCTTGAAAGAGAAGCTGTTGATGGCTGGGACTTTATGATAGAGAACGACGAGATCTACGACAAGAAAGTTGTTACCGATCCGGGCGATTCAAATACCCTGAAATCAGGACAGATCGTATCGCTGCGTAAACTGCGCGATGAGAACTCGGTACTGAAACGTAAGGATATGAAGCTGGTTGAAGTTAGGGACGCTATCCCGGCTACTTCAAGCCCTATCCTGCAGGGTATCACCAGGGCTTCGTTAGGCACCAAGTCGTTCATATCTGCGGCATCGTTCCAGGAAACCACCAAGGTACTGAACGAAGCAGCGATAGCCGGTAAGAGAGACAGCATGCTTGGCCTGAAAGAGAACGTTATCGTTGGGCACTTAATTCCGTCAGGAACCGGGTTGCGTATATACGACAATATCCGCGTAGGTTCTCAGGAAGAATTTGACCGGCTGATGGCTTCGAAGACCGAAGAAGCAGAAGCATAATAATTCGAAATAATTTGTTAATTTAGCAGGGCTTTCCATTTTATGGAAGGCCCTGCTGGTTTTAAGCCATCTTACAGGGCTATATTTCAAATATTGAACTTGAAAAGCGTTAACGCTTTTTAATCACACTAAACATAATACACTATTGAGCCCTGGTTTTAAATTTTTATTACCAGTGGATTAACAAACTATACTTTGATAGTTTATTAACAATAAACACATAAATTTGTAAATAATAGAATATATATAAGGTTAATGGAAGAAAATAACGAAAATCAATTAAATATTGAACTTTCTGAAGAAATAGCAGAGGGTATTTATTCTAACCTGGCTATTATCACACATTCAAACTCGGAGTTTGTATTGGATTTTATCAGGGTAATGCCAGGGGTTCCCAAAGCTAAAGTAAAATCGAGGATAATATTAACTCCGGAGCATGCGAAGCGGCTGCTTACTGCCTTGGAGGATAATATAGAAAAATTTGAAGCTGTAAATGGCCGTATTAAAGTTCAGCAGGAACCGTCTGGTTTTCCGATGAATTTTGGCAACACAATGGGCCAGGCGTAATTCAAACGCGGCAAATCTAAAGAAACTATTATTCGTAACTTAACACTAATAGTTTTATATTTATCAAGCATAATATGAGTAACGAAAATAGCCAGGATAGGCGAAGAAGAAGGATCCGTAGCCATACTAAAAGCAACAACAAGGCAAAGGAAGTTAAGAAAAAAAGTTCCTCCAAAGACTACACCAAACTTACCGGTATAGGGCTGGTGATTTTTGGTATAGCTATGTGTATGTACTCATTCGGGATCTTCGATGGATCGAGTGACTTTATGCATCTCCCCGATTTTAGTGATGCGATTCAACTTTGGCCAGTATTTATTGTTATTTCAGGTTTCGGGTTTTTAATAAAAGACTATGTACAGAGATACAATAAGCAAAAATGGGATTCATGATGATATATTTAATATTTATTGGCCTAAATTGTTAAAATAAATGTAACTTTATGGAGTTTTATTTATAACAATACAAATTTTGTTACTAAAAAATAAATGAAAAGAATAATACGCAACATACCAGTTGGCTACTTTTTGGTTCTGATGTTAGTTTTAACACTACATTCATGCTCCACAATCAAAAATTACAAATATTTTGAAGATATATCCGACACAGCAAAAATAACCCGGCTTACAAATGCCTATTATAAAGAACCCATTATACAGGCGGATGACATATTATATATATTTATACAAACGGCAGATCCTCAGGGGGGCAATTTAGTAAACGCATTAAATACACCAGCATTTGGTTCGGGTACTTACTATGGAAATATTTTTTCTGCATCGGGCAATAATGCCGGCCAATCAATGGTATATGGTTATTTGGTAAATAAAAAAGGGGAAGTTACGCTCCCGGTGCTTGGGGATGTAAATGTTCTGGGTTTGTCTACCGCGCAGGCACGTACGCTTATTGTACAAAAGGCGAGTATCTTTTATAAAGACCCGTCAGTAACAGTAAGGTTCGCAAATTTTAAGATCACTGTTTTGGGTGAAGTCGCACACCCTGGTACTTACAGCATTCCCAATGAGAAAATAAACTTACTTGACGCTTTGGGTTATGCCGGCGACCTAACAATATACGGGGATCGTACTAATTTACTTTTAGTGAGGCGCCAAACTGATGGATCAACATTAGGGTACCGATTGAATTTGAATAATTCGGAGATATTCAAATCGCCATACTTTTACTTGCAACAGAACGATGAAATATATGTAACGCCAACTAAGGCTAAAATTACCAGCAGTGACGCAGCCCAAGCCCGAAATATCACTGTAATTACATCTGCTTTAACAGTATTGGTCGTATTACTTACCAGAATCAGATAAAAATATCCAATCCTATCGAATAACATTATATGGATCCTATTATTGATCAGCCTAATCAGGAAAACAACAACGAAATAAAGATCTATCTGGATAAAATTATATCCAATTGGTATTTATTTTTAATAGGTATAGTTCTATGTACCTTTTTGGCTGTGTTTTATTCTAAATTAGCAGATACAGCTTATAAAATAGACGGCAAAATACTGGTACGTGACGATAAGAATAATCCCTCTAAAGGTGCAAAGGGCCTTATTGATGTAGATCTTTCATCCTTGTTGGGTACAGCTAATAATGCTGAAAATGAAATAGAAATATTAAAATCACGCTCACTGATGAAAAAGGTGGTTGAAAAACTAAACCTTAACATTACTGTAGGAGTAAAAGGGGCGCTGAGGGCTTTAGAGGTTACTGATAAATATATACCATTTACAATTGATCTGCAGCATAAGGCCGATACTATTGAGGCAAGGCAATATTCTATAAAGGATGTTACTACCCATGATTTTAGGATAGTTAACAGCAAAGAGAATATAGATACTACAGTAGCTTTTGGGCAACTAATAAAGCTTCCGCAATTTAATCTCACACTAGATTACAAACCAGGGTACTTTATTGATCAGCATGGTTATGGTATAACTATTCAATCTGTAGATTCGAAGGTTGAAGGATTGATGAAAAGTTTTGATGCTACATTAACAAGTAAACAAAGTACGGTAATTGACCTTAATCTGGATTATGCTATACCTGATAAAGGCGAAAAGATACTTTCGACCCTGATGGACCTTTATCTAAAAGAGAACTTAGAAGATAAGGTTAGAATAGCGGACAGTACAATGGCCTTCGTTGATAAGCAGTTAGATGCTGTCACGGCCGAATTAAGTGATGTTGAAAAACGTATAGAGGAATTTAAAAAAGCCAATCAACTTGCCGATATAGCTGAGCAATCTAAAGTATTGATCGATAATTCAAGTGATTACTTTAAAAAATTGAACGAGCTAGAAATACAGATATCAATAATTGAAGGTATATCGACTTATATTAAGAACCCCGCAAATCATCGGATCATCCCAAGTACGTTAACGGTTACAGATCCGGTTTTTGCGGCTGGTATAGCGTCGTACAACCAAATGCTTAGTGAACGTGAGAGGCAAAATTTATCTTATACAGAAAATAACCCAATAGTAAAAAATTTAGACCAGCAGATAGAAAACCTGCGAGGTAACCTGCTGAAAAGCTTCGATGAATACAAGCGAAACCTGAATTTATCTAAAAAAGAACTGGTGGCCCGCAATAGTGTCATCAATCAAAAGATACAAAATGTACCCGAAAAGGAAAGAATCTATTTAAGCTATTCGCGCCAGCAAACATTAAAGCAACAGATTTATATATACTTATTGCAAAAAAAGGAAGAAACCGCGATAACCCGAACCTCAACTTTCTCTACGTCGCAAATTATTGATCCCGCAAAAAGCGATTCGGCCCCTTTCGCGCCTAAAAAAGGTCTTATTTACGTTGTAGGCTTAATAATTGGGTTTATACTGCCATTAGCTTATTTAAGTATTCGCGAAATGCTTAATACCCGCATCATCACCAAAAAAGACCTGGTAATGGGAACCCCCGTTACCATAGTGGGCGAAATAAGCCATAATGATGATGAAAAAAGCCTTGTGGTGGACAACAAGTCGCGCTCTATCATTTCCGAGCAATTTAGAAGTTTAAGAGCTAATCTTCAATTCTTGCTAAAGCAAGACCAGTCTAATGTAATACTTGTTACTTCAAGCATGAGCGGCGAGGGAAAGTCATTCATCTCGCTTAATCTAGGTAATGTATTGGCAATAGGCGGCAAAAAAGTTGTGTTTATGGAGTTAGATCTTCGCAAACCTAAATTATCTATGAATATTGGTATGGATAATCAGCACGGTTTTACCAACTATATCATATCAGATAAAACTACTTTAGATTCGGTTATACGCCCGCTTTACATCAGCGAAAATACATCATTGATATCATCAGGCCCTATTCCTCCTAACCCTGCAGAGTTACTATTAAATAGCAAATTGGGTACAATGATAGAGGAACTTAAAAAGAAATATGATTATGTGATCATCGATACGGCTCCGGTAGGTCTTGTATCTGATGCTTTAATAATTGAAAAATACGCCGATCTGTGCCTATATATTGTTAGGCAAGGCTTTACCTATAAATCGCAAGTTAATATCATTAACGATCTGATCACAGCTAAAAAGCTAAGCAAAACATATTTGGTTGTAAATGATATTCAATCGGCTAAAGGCGGCTATTATGGTTATTATGGTTATGGCTATGGCTATGGCTATGGCTACGGCTATGGTTACGGCTATGGTTATGGTGGTTATGGCGGCTATGGCGGCTATGTTGATGAGAGTAAGAAAAAACAAACGTGGCTTGAAAAAATACTGAACCGGCGTAAATAAACTGGTAACAATATAGCAATGGATACGCTTATACGGGAGCAATACAAACAGGTTTAAAATGGAGGCTTTTAAATACTTCAACTTTATATAGATGCAGATTTATACATTAAAAGTTGTAGAAATAAGGAAAGAAGCTAAAGATGTAATAACAGTTTGTTTTAAACAGCCAGGCTTAAAAAAAGTAACTTATTTGCCAGGCCAATATCTCACTCTGGTGTTTAGGATCAATGGCAGGCGATACATCAGGCCTTACTCGTTTTCATCGGCGCCCAAAGTAGATGAATACCTGGAAGTAACCGTTAAAAGGGTACCTCGCGGTATAGTCTCTAATCATATTAATGATCGGCTTAAGATTGACGATCTGGTTGAAGTAATGCATCCAATGGGTGATTTTATCTTCAATAATGATCATACTACAGAAAATAAACACATTGTGCTATGGGGGGCGGGTAGCGGCATAACGCCTTTAATGTCTATAGCAAAATTTGTTTTACATAAACAAACCGGCCACAAAATAACACTGGTTTATGGTAACCGCCATGTTGATGATGTAATATTTTCTGCACAGATCCAGGATCTGGAAAAAACGTTCTCAACACAACTACAGGTTTGGAATTTTTATACAAGACTAGTAGTTGACAATAAAGACCCCGATCATATACAAGGCCGGATCGACCCGCATAAAGTGTTAACGATCTTAAGGTCTGTTACTGACCTGCAAAATAGCATACATTATATATGCGGGCCAAGAGGCTTGAAAGAGTCGGTTAAACAGGCACTTTATAGTTTTGAAATAAGTGAAGAGCAAATATTTGCCGAAGACTTTGAATTAATAAAAGACCCGGCCGAGTTTGAAGATATTACTACGCGACATGTAAAAATAAATATTGGCGAAGTAGCTGCACAGGTTGAAGTTGTTAAAGGAAAAAGTATACTTGAGGCAGGTTTAGATGCTTTTTTGGAACTGCCATACGCATGCCAGACGGGGCACTGCACAGTTTGTAAAGCAAGTATTTTACATGGCCAGGTAAAAATGATAGGATTGGTGAAAAAGCATACCGATATGAAAGATAATGAATGTTTAACATGCTGTGCTTATCCGCTATCTGATGATGTTCAGCTTACAATATAAATATTATTAATAATTATGAAGGTTGTATTACTTGCCGGCGGGCTGGGTACCCGCTTATCAGAAGAAACCGGTGTTAAACCTAAGCCTATGGTTGAAATAGGGGGTATGCCAATATTATGGCATATTATGAAAATATATTCAACTTACGGGTTTAATGATTTTATAGTTTGCCTTGGATACAAAGGCTATATTATTAAAGAATACTTCGCAAATTATTTTTTGCATAAATCGGATGTTACGATCGATCTGAAGGATAATTCGATAAAGGTGCATGATTCGCAGGCAGAACCGTGGAAGATCACACTCATTGATACTGGTAACGAATCGATGACCGGGGGACGGATCAAGCGTGTACAACCATATGTAAACAACGAAACATTTATGCTTACTTACGGCGATGGCGTTGGTAATGTAAATATTAAGGATCTGGTAGATTTTCATAAAGCCAATAATAAGTTTTGTACAGTTACATCGGTACAACCATCGGGGCGTTTTGGGTCGCTAAATATTGGTGAAAATAATGAAGTGCATTCCTTTTTCGAAAAACCCAAAGGAGATGGTTCTTGGATAAATGGCGGCTATTTTGTTTGTGAACCACAAATTTTTGATTACATAAAAGATGGCGATGCTACCATATGGGAAAAAGACCCAATGGAAAGCCTGGCAAAAGACCACCAGATGAGCGCTTTTAAGCACAATGGTTTTTGGAGGCCGATGGATACGCTGAAAGATAAGCAAGATCTTAACGAAATGTGGGCCGAAGATAAAGCGCTTTGGAAAATTTGGTAAAAATGCGCAGATGATACAGTTACTCAAAAGCACATACCAGGGAAAAAAAGTATTTGTAACAGGGCATACCGGTTTTAAAGGGTCGTGGCTGCTAAAGATACTTAGTTTATTACAGGCCAATGTTAAAGGCTATGCATTAGCTCCTCAAAATGAAGATGATCTGTTTAATTTAATAGATGGAAATAATATTTGCCGGTCTGTAATAGCCGATATCAGGGATGCAAAGAAATTGCAGAAAGAAGTATTAAACTTTCAGCCCGATTTTGTATTTCATTTGGCAGCTCAGCCGCTGGTTAGGTTGTCGTACCATATTCCGGCCGAAACCTTTGAAGTTAATGTTATAGGGACTGCCAATGTATTAGACGCGGTAAAACTTTTAGATAAAGAGTGTAAAACCATAATCATAACTACTGATAAAGTTTATCATAATTATGAATGGGTTTATCCATATCGTGAAAATGATCGCCTTGGAGGTTATGACCCGTACAGTTCAAGTAAAGCATGTGCGGAAATATTGATAGATTCTTACCGTAACTCATTTTTTAATGTAAATGATCTTGAAAAGCATAAAAAAACAATAGCAGTAGGCCGTGCGGGTAATGTAATAGGTGGTGGTGATTGGTCGGCCGATAGGTTAATGCCCGATATTGCCAGAGCGCTGGGTAGCAATCAAAAAATAGTTGTACGTAACCCTAATTCCATCAGGCCATGGCAACATGTGCTGGAGCCACTGGTAGGCTATCTATTATTGGGGGATAAACTTACACAAACCCCCCGCGAATTTTCACAGGCGTATAATTTCGGGCCTTATGCCGATGATTCATTAAGAGTAGATACCATGGTTAATTTGGCTATTGAGAATTGGGGAAGCGGAGAATATGAGAACGTTAAGCTAACCGATCAGCCACACGAAGCAGGTTTACTTAAGCTGGATATTAGCAAAGCCATACAGCAAATTGGCTGGAAACCCCGCTTAAACGCAGCTACAGCTGTAAACTATACTATTAGCTGGTATAAACACTATTACGATCAAAAAACAACCATAAATAATTTTACAGAAAACCAGATCCTGGATTTCATAGCAAGCAAGTAATAAAATATGAATAAGATCATAGAAGGTGATATGGCATACGTTTACCAGGCAAATTTACCCTGGGAGAATTTTGCAGGCCAAACAGTATTGATCACCGGGGCTAGCGGCTTTCTGCCGGCATACATGGTTGAAACATTACTATACATTAATAGGCAGAAACCCGATCAGAATATTACTGTATTAGCATTGGTTAGGAACCTTGAGAAGGCGAAAACCCGTTTTAAAGATCATTTGGATGATAAGCATCTTATTTTAGTACATAAAGATGTTTGCGACGAAATGGTGTTTGACCGCAAAGTTGACTATATAGTACACGCGGCCAGCCAGGCCAGCCCTAAATATTATGGAGTAGACCCTGTTGGTACTTTAAATGCTAATGTTTTAGGAACCATAAACTTAATGAAACTGGCTAAGAAAGATAACGTAAGATCATTTTTATTCTTTAGTTCGGGTGATGTTTATGGCCAGGTAGATGAAAGCCGTATCCCGATGAAAGAAGACCACTATGCGCATCTTGATCCCACAAATGTGCGTTCTTGTTATGGCGAAAGTAAAAGAATGGGAGAGACCATTTGTGCAAGCTGGTTCTATCAGTATGGTGTCCCTGCTAAAATGGTACGCCCTTTCCACACTTATGGCCCTAAAATGCTTTTAGATGATGGCCGTGTATTTGCCGATTTTGTAAACGATATTTTAAATAACAGGGATATCAACTTAAACAGTGATGGATCTGCCCAACGGGCATTTTGTTATCTTGCTGATGCTACTATCGCGTTTTTTACAGTGTTATTAAAGGGCGAAAACGGGCAGGCATATAATGTTGGCAACCCTTACCAGGAATACAGCATTTTGCAATTAGCACATATCATGACCGGCCTATACCCTGAGAAAGGGCTAAAAGTAAGTTCGGTACAAAAAACTATTGAAGGTAACAACTATTTAAAGAGCCCTATAAACCGCGGCACGCCCGATATTAGTAAGCTGGAGGCTTTTGGATGGAAACCACAAATTAGTGCCGAGGATGGCTTTAGAAAAGTTGTAGAAAGTTATTTAGTTTAAAAGTTACAATTAACGTATACGCAACATAATTATGCAAAACCAATTTGTTATTGATGATACTGTAGTAAAGCTTTCATTGCCAGCCAATGCAACAGATGCTATCACTATAAGATCGGTGCCATATAACTATACCGTAAATTTTATTAGCAAGGCAGATCTGATAAAAGAATTACAAGCACTGGCCGCTCATAATAAAGAAAAGCATTTTATTTATATAGATGACGTTGTAGATAAATTATATACCGAAGATATGCTGTCGGGTGCGCCAACAACGCTTATAAATGCCCGGGAAAAAAATAAGAACCTTGCTACAGCAATGAAGCTTGTGGATGTTTTGCAGGCCAAAAATTTCACAAAAAAAGAGGTAATTGTTTCAATGGGCGGCGGCATTACCCAGGATATCACCGCTTTTGCAAGGGCTGTATTTAAACGGGGCATAAATTGGGTGTATGTACCAACAACGTTGCTTTCAATGGCCGACAGTTGTATCGGTGCCAAATCATGCCTGAATTATAAAGGTGGAAAAAACCAGTTGGGTTTATTTTCATCGCCAGCCAGGGTGTTGATATGTGATGAGTTGTTAAGATCGCTTCCAAAACGAGACATACTTTCTGGATATGGCGAAATAGTGAAACTTGTTATAGTGGGAGGAGAAACAACCATAAAACTATTTGAAAAATATGTTTCGACGCAGCACGGAGATGTTTTACATAATATAATTCCGATTATTCAATTATCTTTAGCTGTTAAAAACTCTGTTATTACGATCGACGAGTTTGAAGCTAATATTAGAAAAGCTTTAAATTACGGCCACACAGTAGGGCACGCTATCGAGCCATTGTTAAACTATAAAATTCCACACGGCATAGCCATTTCTATAGGCATGCTCGTAGAAAACGAAATAGCCGTTGTCTATGGCAGCCTGGCCAAAAATGAATCGGCAGTGCTAAAAGATCTTATCCTCCCGTATATAGATGCCGAATCGATCAGCTACCTTAAGAAACTTGATGTGAACGATGTTTTAAATAATATGAAAAAGGATAAGAAGAATTTAAGCGATGAAATATTTTTAGCTATACCTTATGCCATAGGGAAATTTGGTATGCTAAACGTTAAAGCCGATAATAGATTGAAAGAATTACTGGCAAATGCTTTTGATAATTTGATAGCGGGAACGAAATAAAGCTAGAATAAACAGGATATACTTTTATGATAAGGGTTTCAGATTATATAATTCAGGAAATAGCTAAATACACCAACCGCGTTTTTTTGGTGACCGGTGGCGGAGCAATGCATTTAAATGATGCCATAGGCAGAAATAAAAATGTAGAATATGTATGCATGCACCATGAACAATCATGCGCGATCGCTGCTGAATCATATTCAAGAATAACAGGTAAATTGGGCGTTGTTAATGTTACCAGTGGTCCGGGGGGAATAAACGCTATCAATGGCGTTTTTGGTGCCTGGGTGGATTCTATCCCTATGCTTGTTGTTTCTGGCCAGGTTAAAAGAGAGACCTGTGTATCAACATATGGTTTAACAGGTAAGCTGCGCCAACTCGGTGATCAGGAAGCTGATATTATTAATATGGTTGACGGGATAACTAAATACGCTGTATTTGTAAATGACCCGTTGAAAATTAGATATCATGTTGAAAAGGCGATCTATTTAGCACTGAATGGCCGCCCTGGCCCGTGCTGGCTTGATATACCAATAGATGTACAGGCATCACTGATTGATCCGGAAAAACTAGGTGGTTATGATAATGCCGAGGATGAATTGCAATTTAATGAGCCTGAGATCACGGAACAGATAAATAGCCTGATAACACTAATATCAGAAGCTGAAAGGCCGGTTGTTTATGCCGGTTCGGGCATACATCATAGTAAAACCTACGAACAATTTTTTAAGCTTATCGATTTATTAGGTATACCAGTAGTTACGGCATGGAACTCGAACGATCTGCTGCCCGATAGCCATCCGTTATATGCCGGCCGCCCCGGTATAATTGGTAATAGGGCGGGCAATTTTACAGTACAAAATGCAGATCTGCTATTGGTTTTAGGTAGCCGTTTGAATATACGCCTGGTAAGCTATAATTGGGAAAATTTTGCCCGTAACGCATATAAGGTTTGCGTAGATATCGATAGCATCGAAATGGAAAAACCTACCTGTAGGTTTGATATGAAAATAAATACAGATTTGCGTTTGTTTTTCAAACTGTTTTTAAAACAGGCGGGCAATACAAACTTTCCTGCCAGGCAAGATTGGGTAAACTGGTGTAAGGAGCGGGTAGCTAAGTATCCGGTATGCTTGCCAGAATACTGGTCTCTGCCAGACTTGGTAAATCCCTACTGTTTTGTAGACGAAATGTCTAAACATTTAAAAGAAGATGAAGTAGTTGTTTGTGCTGATGGTACTGCTTGTGTAGTTACTTTTCAGGGTGTTAGGGTGAAAAAAGGACAGCGCATCTTCCATAATTCGGGGTGTGCTTCTATGGGTTACGATTTGCCCGCAGCTGTTGGCGCATACTATTCGGGCCCAAAAACTAATCGTATTATTTGTATCGCAGGCGATGGAAGTATAATGATGAATATACAGGAATTGCAAACCATAGGGGGGGGCAAATTACCTTTGCAGATATTTGTGTTTAATAATAAAGGCTACCATTCTATAAGGCAAACACAGCACAACTTTTTTAAAGATAACATAGTTGGCTGCGGACTAGATTCAGGACTATCGTTCCCTGATTTTGAAAAGATAGCAGCGGCATTCGACTTGGGGTATTTCTCAATAAAGAACCACGATGAGTTAAAAGCTAACTTAGGCACCATTATGGGTGGTGATATGCCGTTCATATGTGAAGTGTTTCTGACATTAGATCAGGAATTTAGCCCTAAATTAAGTTCAAAAAAATTGGATAACGGAACAATGATCAGTAGCCCGTTAGAAGATATGTATCCATTTTTACCGGCCGACGAATTACAATCTAACATGTTAAAATCAATAAAGATCCATAATAATTAAAAAATCCACAGTCAATATGCATAATTCAAAAATTTTTGATGACCTGTTTGTCCTAGAGATGACAAATAATCATTTGGGCAATTTAGAACGCGGTATAAACATTGTAAAAGAGTTTGGTCGTGTTGTAAGATTTAATAATGTTCGCGCCGCAATAAAGTTACAATTCAGGGATGTTGATACTTTTATCCATAAAGATTTCCGCGACAGAAAAGACATCCGCTATATCCGCCGCACCCAGGAAACACAACTGTCACATGACGAGTACGCTATATTAGTGAAAGCTATTATTGAGAACGGTTGTATACCTATGGCCACTCCATTCGATGAGCATTCGGTAGATGTATGCTGCGAATTCAATATGCCTATTATAAAAGTAGCCAGCGCCGATTCAAATGATTGGTTCTTACTGGAAAAAATAGCAAAAACAAAAAAACCGGTGATCATATCTGTGGCCGGTGCTTCGTTAAAGGATATGGACGACATGGTAAAATTCTTTACGAACAGAAATATACCTATCGCGTTAAACCATTGCGTTGCCGCGTACCCAACCCAATTACACGAAATGGAATTAAACCAGATCAACTATCTGCAAAATCGTTACCCCGACTTGCCAATTGGTTTATCAACACACGAAAGTAATGATAAGGACGACTACTTGCTTAGTATGTATGCGGCCGTAGCCAAGGGGGTAAAATTGTTTGAACGCCATATCGATATCAATTCTGATGGTCTAACGATCTCTCCTTACTCGTTCTTACCTCAGCAAGTAGATAACTGGTTTAAAGCCTTCAATACTGCAAAAGAAATTTGTGGTGTATCGGCCGAATCGCGCAAAATGCCAATGAAGAAAGAGATCGACTTTTTGGATAATTATATCAGAGGGGTATATGCAAAAAAAGACCTTCCAGAAGGCCATGTGGTGACCTACGACAGGTTAAACGAGGATTTTTACCTGGCCTTCCCACTTCAAAAAGGTCAGTTATCATGCCGCGAACTTATGAATGGTGAAAAACTGCTTCAGGATATCACCAAGGATGAACCAATAAAGATCGATCATATTGATGGGCCTTATTCTCAAATAGAAGAACTTAAGCAAGTTATTTATCAGCGCGGATTGTAAAATAAAGATCGGCTGTTAAATAAAAACACACTTTTTGGTTAATAAACATATTATCGCGAATTGCAGATCTCTGTATGGATTTTTTGAAGAACATAGACGAAAGCCTTAAAACACAAATTGTTAAAGCTATACAAGGCAACATTAATAGGCCAATAATTGCAGGTACTAATTATATACCCGTAACAGGTAAAGTAATAGACGAAGAAGACCTACTGTTAGGTGTGGATGCCGCTATGGACGGATGGCTTACAGCAGGTCGGTTCGCTAACAAATTTGAAAGTGATTTTTGTAATTACTTTGGTGCATCTAAAGCTTTATTGGTAAACTCTGGTTCATCGGCAAATTTGGTTGCTTTTTACGCGTTAACCTCGCCAAAGCTGGGTGAGCGGGCAATTAAGCCGGGCGACGAAGTGATAACAGTGGCAGCTGGTTTCCCAACTACTGTGAATCCGATGATACAATTTGGGACAATACCTGTTTTTGTTGATGTGGATATAGCAACTCACAACGTTAAGGCCGATGAAATAGAAGCCGCTGTGTCACCCAAAACAAAAGCGATCATGATAGCGCACTCATTGGGCAACCCATTCAATTTGGATGAAGTGATGCGTGTAGCTAAAAAATATAACCTGTGGGTTGTTGAAGATGACTGTGATTCATTAGGCGCCACTTATCGTGGCAAAAAAACAGGAACATTTGGTGATATCGCTACATTTTCATTCTATCCGGCTCATCATATCACTATGGGCGAGGGTGGCGCGGTGTTGATAAATAACCCTGCATTGGCCAAGGTAGCTGAAAGTTTTCGGGATTGGGGACGTGATTGTTATTGCGAGCCCGGAAAAGATAATACCTGCGGGTGTCGTTTTTCGCAACAATTAGGAAGTCTGCCATTTGGATATGATCACAAATACACTTATTCTCATATTGGTTTTAATCTTAAAGTTACTGATATGCAAGCAGCTTTCGGAGTTTCCCAATTAAAAAAGGTGGATCATTTCGTTAACCGTCGGAGGGAGAATTTTGCAGCACTGCATGAAAGGATGAAACAGTTTGAGGATATATTTATTTTGCCTCAAGCTACCGAATGGTCTGATCCATCATGGTTTGGTTTTTTACTTACCCTTCGTGAAGGTGATGCTGCAGACCGACATATGTTAGTACAACATCTTGAAGAACAAAAAATAGGCACCAGGCTTTTATTTGGCGGAAATTTGTTGAGGCAGCCCGCCTATGCAAATATAGATCACCGGGTATCGGGCGAACTTACAAACACAGATATTATCATGAACAGATCGTTTTGGCTGGGTGTTTGGCCCGGACTTAACGAAAGCCATTATGATTATATAGCTGATGTAATAAGAAAATATATAAATTAAAAACACACCATTATTTTTTAATAATGGCAGTAATGCTCTCAATATCCGTATAGATATTCTTAAAAATGGCCCCTGTTTCTAATCTTGCACCCCGTAGAATTTTAAGTTCTATCAGATCGAGCATTACAAAAGATGTAATGTTTACATTAACTAACAGCTTGTGGCGAATAGTTTCGGGGCCTGTAATGTTAATTTTTATACCAACCTTTTTAACATCGCAAACTCAAGGCTTTTGGTATACTTTTATCAGCTTGGCAGCATTGACCGTTTTTGCTGATCTTGGTTTTACAACAATAGTTACCCAATTTGCTGCGCATGAATACGCACATCTTAGTTTTAACCCCGAAACACGATTATTTGAAGGCGATGAAGAGGGGATAAAACGCATAGGCTCATTATTGAGGTTTGTAATAAGGTGGTCGTTATCTGTTGGTGCTATTGGTTTTCCAATTATCCTTTCGGTTGGTTTTATTATGTTCTACAATAAGGATAGCCATGTAAATTGGCCGATCCCATGGTGTATTTACATATTATCATCAGGGTTAAGTTTTACAACAGCTACTTTGTTATCGTTTTTTGAAGGCTGCGGGTTAATTGCGGCTATCGAAAAAAATAAGTTTATTGGTGCTGTTGCCGGTTCAGTGTCAACTATTATTTTTTTGTATTTAGGCTTTGGGCTGTATGCTTTAGCTTTTACGGCTATTATAACATCTGCTTTAAATCTCGTTTTAGTTTATTATCGTTTTGGGAAACTTACGCTTCAGGTTATTAATATCAGCAAAGGTTACATTGTTAATTGGAAAAAAGATTTTTTGCAATTAATATGGCGTTATGCGATAAGCTGGAGCAGTGGTTATTTTATTTTCCAAATATATACGCCTTTAATGTTCCAGTTTCACGGCGCCATTGAGGCGGGCAGGGTGGGCATCAGCATTGCTTTAGTTACCGCCGTTTTTTCTATTTCAAATGTTTGGATATATGTAGCCAATCCTAAGTTAAATATGCAGGCCTCTTTAAAAAATTGGTCAGCAATGGATAGGCTGATATTTAAAAGCATTTCGCTTGCTGTACTTACTTTTGGCCTGGGCGGGATCTTTATTTTGGGCGTAATGTATTTTTATAGTGACAGGCTTTCGTTTCTTCACCGGTTCTTAGGTATCCTGCCAATGACTATCCTATTAGTTGCATGGATATTGCAAATAGTTATCAATGGCCTGGCTGTATATCTTAGGGCGCATAAAAAAGAACCTATGGTTTTGCTGGCAATAGTATCTGCCGTATACATATTTGTTTCAACAATTTTAATTACAAAGTATTTACCGGCCCAATATCTTTTTCTCGGCTTCTTAACATCAGTAATATGGGGACTGGCTTATACCGTAATTCTTTTTATTAAAAAACGTAAAGAGTGGCATTCGTAATTAAAAAACGTAAACATGATCTGTCTTTCTATTTGTATACCAACATATAACAGAAGCGGTTACCTTCGCGAAACATTGGAAAGTATTGTTTCCCAAAAAGAATTTTTAGAAAGCGACGAGGTTGAGATAATTATATCGGATAATTGCTCGCCCGATGATACGCCAACTGTTGCAAAAAGCTTTGTAGATAAATATCCAACAAAGATCAAGTATAACCGTAATCCTGTTAACATTGCCGATAATAATTACGAAAAGGTTTTGAGTTTAGCTTCAGGTGCTATAATGAAGCTTAATAATGACACTTTGAAGTTAAATGAAGGCGCGCTTGGAGACCTGCTTAAAGCTATCAAACGGTGTATTAAAAACAATACCATTCCATTTTTGGCTAACGGGCGTATAAAAACGCTTAATGAACCGGTTATTTGCGATAGCCCTTCGGCATTTATAACTACGGTTTCTTACTTCAGTACCTGGATAGCATCGTTTTGTATTTCGAGAGAAGAATTTTTAAAAGTAAAAGATTTTTCGGCAAAAACAGAGGAGTTGCTTACTCAGGTATACGTTATAATGAACCTGTTAGAAAAGAAGATCCCGATAGAAGTAATACCCGAAACCTTCTTTACATCAGTTGTTCCGGCAAAACGAGGAGGATACAATTTAGCCAAGATCTTTTTAACACACTACTTTGGTATATTAAGACCACACTTTAAAACTAAAGAGGAAGTAAAGGTTTTTAAAAAAGAGAAAGAAACAATGCTATATGCCTTTTTTTTATCGTATTTAGCAGATATATATATAGATCAGGTTGAAACAAGGCATAATTTTGAATTTGATACATCGGGTTATAAAAGCATAATTAAAGAGGAATTTCCATTTTATACTTATATTATTTTTAGAATTCGTTTAAACTATAGGATTTTACTTGGGGTATCTAAAATACTTGTAAAAAGATTGATCGGATATAATAAAAATAAATAATACCCGACTATAAGTTGAAGCTATATGGAGAAAGTACTGATCGTAGTAATTTTATTTTTTCAATTTTATTTAGGTACCCGAAATATAAAATGGGGCATGGCCGTGTTTATGTTCATATTTATTGTTATCCCCAACGATATTCCCTTTACGGATATTTTTACGCTTACGTTCGTGAAATCATCTGTCGTAGTCGCACTGATAAGTTTACTGATGTACAACAGTAAAAAGAAAGTGATCGATATTGGGTCTAAAGGAAAATATTTTTGGCCCGTACTAATATTCTCATTATTTGTACTGCCATCATATACTATGTCTAAATTCTCAGAGGGCGAACTTCGGGGTATATACTTGTATTTCTCTTATTACTTTATCGAACAATTTTTGCCGGGCATTATTATCATGTTTTTGATAAGGAGCGAAGAGGACTTTTTATTTTATTTAAAATGCATTGCCTTTTGCGTTTTCGTGATGTGCTTATTTGGCTTTTACGAGTTTATAACCAGCAGCAATCCCTTCCTGGCATATATCCGTACTATCCGTACCGTTAACTCGTTCGGTACAAACGAACTGATTGAATATTCAGATGAATCAAGATATGGTTTTAGTCGTAGGGTGCAATCTACGGTTTGGCACCCTATTGCTTACGGGGATTCTTTATCAATGTATATTATCCTTTTTTATATACCTATTGTTAAAGCATATACTAATAAAAAATATAGTAAGCTCAGCAATTACTTGTATGTGATCATAGTTATGGCCCTTATTAATATTGTGTTCACAGCATCGCGTACGCCATGGATAGCTACAGCGGTAAGTTTGACATTGGTACAGATATCTCACCTGAAAAATTTTTTCAAACGTAACTTTGTTTTTAAAGCTGCTTTGGTTGGTATTGCAATACCTGTAGCCTATATGGCTATTATGGAACTATATAATTATCTGTCAAAAACAGAGATCTCAGGTAGTTCCTATTCAATGCGTATAGATCAGTTCAACTTTATTATAAACGCCATTGGCAGCTCTCTTTATATAGGCTTTGGCCCTTCAAGTATAGACAGTTTTTATAAGACCGGTAGTTTTGCCGATGCTTTGGGTTTTGAAAGTATTTTATTTGTTTTTTTATTTTACTATGGGGTATTGGGCCTCATTGGCTTGGGCATACTATACTATACCAGTCTCCGAAATCTTATCAATAAAAATGGAAAAGCATTTTATCGTGGTTTTTTGGTGATCATATTTATATCGCATTTTATAGCTGTTATGATATCGGGCGAGTTACGGACTTTACGTGTCTTCTGGATGATATATTCTATGTTATTTGCTATGCAGGAGATAAATACAGCGCAATTGAATTTGATAGCTAAAGAAAAGTTAGCTAAAGCCAAAGAGTTAATGTTTTCGTAAGTATCCGGCCTGCAAGATCATCTATATGCAAAAGGTAATTGTAAAATTATTTTAACATATGTTAGATAGTATACTTCCATCTATAATAATAAACGCTATTTGTGTTACTAATGCCCGAAGTTCATTCATACAAAGTTTTGCTTTTTGGTGTTTATCCCCTCGATAGCGGTTTAATTAAAGGAGGGGTCGCGGCATCTGTTTATGGCTTGGCCGGGCAATTGGCAAAAACCACTGATACAGCAGTTAAAGTGATCTCTTATCCACAAAGGTCGGTAAAAAAAGATTATGCGATAGAGCATGCCCGCATTACGAAAGTTTACCTGTCAAATCCATATCGTTCTCACCTACTGGCGTTTTTAAGGATCAAAAAAATAATTAAAGAGATAAAAAACTACCACCCAGATATTGTACATATACACGGCACACACTTGATCGATCTTTTACTTATTCTATATCTAAGGTTGAAAAGATATAATTATGTACTTACTGTACATGGTATATTAACTGTAGAGCATTGGAAGGATCATAAAAGACACCCATCAGCAGTTAAACTTATTAAGTACTGGGTGTATTCTGTTTTTGAATATTTAAGCATCAAATTTGCTGATCAAATAATTGTAGACACCATTTATGTTAAAGAGTGGATCTTACGTCATGTAATGTCAAGAGCCGACGCGATACACGTTATACCACAAGGTATCGACAGCAAATTTTATTCTGTACCAGATTTGTCTCATAATAGGCAATTGCTATCTATAGGCTCTATAACAGAAAGAAAAGGCTACGAATATGCGATAAAAGCTGTTCATCTGTTATTACCAAAATATCCCGATATCAAATATTATATAATTGGTTTTTGCCAGGATGACAGATATTATACCCGGCTATATGATCTGATCGGCGAAATGGGCATGAGAGATAATGTTTTTATCTTAACAGATACAGATGAATTATTGATACGGCAATATTTAAGTAATGCGGCAATTTTTATTTTGCATAGCCAGGAAGAATCTCAAGGCATTGTATTTTGTGAAGCTATGGCGGCAGGTAAGCCTATCGTAGCAACTTCGGCAGGGGGTATTCCATATATTATAAAGCAGTTTGTTAACGGTTTCCTTACAGAGTTTGGGGAAACAGAGAAGTTTTCTATGTGCATTGATGAGTTATTGCAGGATGAGAGTAAAAGGCGATCAATTGGCAAAACAAACAGGATGGAAGCGGCCTTGTATAATTGGGAAACAATAACCAATAATATAATGTCAGTATACCGGATCGCAAATTAGTAATTTCGCAGACCGCGACAGTATATTTAATAATGGTAAAAAGGCATTTTGAACTATGGAAAAGTTAATTAGTGATCAAATACTTTCATCAATAGAAGTTAAGACAAAAATATTGGCAGACAAAATATTGCTAAGCGATATTGAGAAAGCTGCATTAATGATAATAAATGCATATAAGAAAGGCAATAAAACTTTATTGGCCGGTAATGGGGGCAGTGCTGCCGATGCACAGCATATAGCAGCTGAATTTGTAAGCCGGTTTTATTTCGACCGACCGGGAATGCCTTCTATAGCGTTTACTACAGATAGCTCAATTATAACTGCTATTGGAAATGATTATGGTTATGAGAAATTGTTTTCGCGGCAAGTACAAGCTCTTGGCCAGCCCGGTGACGTATTTATAGGTATCTCAACATCGGGCAGATCGCCTAATATTATCAATGCTTTCAACGAGTGTAAGAAAAAGAACATAATGTCAATAGGTTTCACTGGTGCTAATAGTAGTGAGATGGAAGCATTGTGCGACGTATGCATCAAAGTGCCATCAACAGATACACCACGGATACAAGAATCGCATATTTTAATAGGGCATATTTTATGTTGTATTGTTGAGGATGAGTTATTTGGGCATATTAAAGCCTGATGCGCAACCGTGCTGGTAGAAGCTATTTACACTAATTGAAATATATAGCGCTTTTAGTGCGGTCCTAATTGGGGCGCTAAAAACATTTAAGTAGCTAATAAAGTTCTAATACTGCAATTCATGGATATTTTTATATTATCAGTACCCATTATGGCAAAAAAAAATCTCTCAGGTATCTTGCTGATCGCGATCTTGGCTTTTAGTTCATTTATATATTTTATAAAAGGACAACAGCAAAACGATCATAACATTTCTGCTATAGGTATTAAGGCAGATAGTTCTGTAAAATACTCCAGGCAAAGTGTTTTTGTTGCCGATACAGCGATAGTAAAAACGTCCTTATTAAAAAAAGGTACTTATTTTGGATGCTATTTGAGCGAAGATGATGTAAACCTTGCACCACCACGCCCCAAAAACTATCTGCAAGAGTTAAACAGATACTTTAATTTATATAGCCTGCCTGCATGGTATATGCATATTGAAAATAAAGGCAGAGGTATATATAACTTCACATCAACAGATCAGGTGGCTGATTTTGCTGTGAAACACGGGGCAAAAATGCAGGCTCATAATATGGTATGGAATAGTTATATACCCGAATGGATCACCAAAGGTAATTACTCGCCAAACGACCTTGCCGATATTTTAAAAAAACACATCCAAGCTGTAATGCGCCACTACAGGGATAAGTATCCTGGCACAATTATAGGCTGGGATATTGTAAACGAGGCCATGAGTGATGAAGAATATCTTGATCCGGCTAAAACCTACCCTAATGGCCTGCGGAAAGACAAGCCTATATGGAACGTTATCCATAAACCCGGTTCAACAGATCCTACAGATTTTATTCAGCTGGCCTTTGAATGGGCGCATGAAGCAGATCCGAGTGCCAAACTTTACTGGAATGAGTATAGCGCCGAATATAAAGGCTTTAAAATGGATAGGTGGTTTAAAATAATTAAACAATTGAGAGACAAGGGTGTACCAATTCATGGCGTAGGTTTTCAAACACATTTGTCTCTTTCATATGCACACCCTATCGCTTTGCGTGAAAATATGGAGCGTTTTGCTGCAATAGGCGTTGAAAGCCAGATCACCGAAATGGATGTTTTAATGTCATCGGTCCAAATTTCAGATGCGCCATTTCATCCAGAATACTTGCATTCATCAACTGCAAATTTGCCCACTATAGCTGATTTTGAAAAGCAAGCTGATATATACAGGCAAGTTATAAATGCCTGTATAATGGCAAAAAACTGCAAGGCCCTTATTTTATTTGGGGCCTGGGATCCGGTTACCTGGGCAAACAGAACTTACAAAGATAAACGCGGCAACATGACCGGCCCTTTTTACCCCAATATCCTGGATGATAAAATGCACCAAAAGCTGGCTTTTAAAGCATTGGCAGATGAAGTAAAAAGCAAAATAAAATAAACTGTTAATAATATTTATATCAAAAATATGTGTTGATTTTCTATAATGATATAGCTATAGGTTTTACAACAATATCGGTATGCTGATATCTTTACAAGATCCATCAAAAGGCTTGATATATATGCTTTTATTGATCTGTTCGCTATGTTATTAGGTTTTTTATAATTATTTTAGCAGAGTATTCGGGTTGCGAATAAATATGTAAAAATATATTTATTATCCGGGTATGCCCCCTTAATATGAATATATTGATAACTTCTCCGTCGTTAAACGAGAATGAAAATGTCAGCGGCATATCATCTCTTGTTAAGAATATCATATCAAATAAATTTGATGGTGATAAATTCATTCATTTAAAGCTTGGAAAGACCGACCACCAAAAGAAATCGAATCTCGAATGGTACATCAACCAGTTAATACTGATCCCCACCGTAATTTTAAAGCTTTTACGAAATAAAATAGATCTGGTTCACCTCAATACTGGTTTAGAAAAGGCTTCTGTTATAAGAGATTATATCGTATTTATTATAGCAAAAAAGGTATTTCGTAAAAAAACACTATTTCATATACATGGCGGCTTTTTTTTAATGCAACCTCCACCTGTAAACTCTATTTACTTTAAAATGATACGGAGCATTACCAAAAAGGCCGATCTGGTGATAGTTTTGAGTGGGCTTGAAAAACGCCAGGTCGACGATACTTACCAAACCAATTCGCATATTTTGATTAATGCAATTGATATTCCGCCAAGCCTGAAAACCAATAAACGCGAATTCAACAAACCACTAAAATTGATCTTTTTAGGCCGCATTGTAAAATCTAAAGGAGTATTTGTAATACTACACTGTTTGGAAAAGATGGAAAAGTATTTTAACGATTTTCATTTAGATGTTTATGGGGCTGGCTCCGAGACCGAAGCATTTTTAAATGGATTAAATTCCATAAAGGGGCTTTCTTATTCATATCATGGTGTGGCAGCGGGAGAAAAGAAGTGGGAAGCGCTAAAAGGCGGGGATATATTTTTATTGCCATCCATACATAGCGAAGGTTTACCTATAGCCATAATTGAAGCAATGGCTGCCGGGTGTGTGGCATTGGTATCTGACGATGCCTCTATTTCAACGGTTGTAATAAATAAGCAAACCGGCTACGTGGTTAAAAGGGGCGATGAAAATGGTTTGAGCGATAAATTGAAATATATACTTAGTAATACCGAAGAACTATCCTCCATAAGCCGAAATGCAAATAAATTTGTTTTGCATAATCATGAAATGGCTACTTACATGAAAAATTTAGATATTTATTATAAATTATGCTAAATTGCACAAGAATCTTAATCATTTCCTGTAAATAGTGTAATAATACCAACATCGGATTAGCTGTTTAATTGGTTGCCAGATAATAGGTGGTGAGAAAGCAAATGATATACAACGGTCAAATTAAAAAGATTACAATGTATTATCGAGCAACTGTTAAATAAAGTATGGTTAAAATAATAGCATTCCACCTGCCGCAATTTCATCCGATACCAGAAAACGATGAATGGTGGGGAGAAGGGTTTACAGAGTGGACCAACACTAAAAAATGTAAACCAGCTTACAAAGGTCACTATCAGCCGAAAGAGCCTTTAGACAATAATTATTACAACTTATTAGATAAGGATGCGCTTTTGTGGCAGGCAGATCTTGCAAAAAAATATGGCATCTACGGTTTTTGCTTTTATCATTACTGGTTTAAAGGCAGGCAACTATTGGAAAAACCGCTTGAAATATACTTAGCCAATAAGGATATAGATCTTCCTTTTTGCTTCTCATGGGCTAACCACTCGTGGACAAGGACCTGGGTGGAAAAAAAAGATATTTTACTTGAGCAAACTTATGGTAGCCTGCCCGATTGGGAAAAACATTTCTATTTCTTGTTGCCTTACTTTAAAGACGAGCGTTATATTAAAATAAATGGAAAGCCCGTTTTTATGTTTAACAGGCCACTGGATTTTGCCGAAGCCAATAATATGATCGATCGCTGGGATCAACTGGCAGTTGAAAATGGCCTTACCGGTATTTATTTTATAGAAACGTTAAGTCCGTTTCAAACAACTGGTATTTTAAAGAGAACGGAAGCACTGGTTGAATATGAGCCCACATATACCTATAATTTTTTACCTTTTTGGTATAAGGTGGTAAAAAAACTGGGCACACTAACATCACATAAAGTTAAACCTGTGTTTAATTCATATAGCTACTTTTGGCATTTAATAATTAACCGCAAGCCTTTGGTGACTGATAAAAAACTATATCCTGGCGCTTTTGTAAATTGGGATAACCATGCGAGGAGACCCACTGCCCCCATCATTTTTTTAGGTTTTAGCTTGGCGCGGTTCAGATCGTACATGATAAAGCAAATTGTACGAAGTAAAAAAGTATATCATTCAGAATACCTTTTCATTAACGCCTGGAACGAATGGGCCGAAGGAAATACATTAGAGCCGGATAAGAAATACAAATATGGTATATTAGAGGCTTTACAAAGTGCGATAAAAGCGGCAAAATCCGATGGTATTTAAAGTATAAATATTAGGTAGCCGATTATCTTTTAAGTATTGCCAACTCTATTTTAAAACATTTTTAATAACAAAAACTCGAAGTATATATTGATCTATGGATACTAAGGCCAGAGTGATAGCATTTTATTTACCCCAATTTCACCCAATACCCGAAAATGACGAATGGTGGGGTAAAGGTTTTACCGAATGGACCAATGTTGGCAGGGCTAAACAATTGTTTAAAGGCCATTATCAACCCCGCGTACCCGCCGATTTGGGTTATTACGATTTGCGGGTGCCCGAAACAAGGGAGGCACAAGTAGAATTAGCCCGTAATGCAGGTGTGGAAGGATTTGCTTATTGGCACTATTGGTGGGCAGGGAAAAGACTTATTGAGCGCCCTTTTAACGAAGTATTGAAATCAGGCAAGCCTGATTATCCATTTTGCCTGGCTTGGGCTAACGAAACATGGTCAGGCATATGGTTGGGTAACCCGGACAAAGTATTAATGGAGCAAACATATCCCGGTAAGGATGATTATGAAAAGCACTTTTACGCAGTACTTGATGCTTTTAAGGATAAGCGATACATACATGTGGATGGGAAACCTTTATTTGTTGTATATCGGCCGCTGAATATACCGGATGGTAAGTTCTATACCGACTTGTGGAATGAATTGGCTATAAAAAATGGTTTAAAAGGTATCTATTTTGTCGGCGTTACATCAGATCCTGTTATGCAGGCAGAAAAAATATTTAGCCAGGGATTTAATGGTATCAATACTATTGGTACCGCTAACGCGTATCAAAAGATACAAGGGCGCCTGTTGTATAAACTTCGCCTTAAAATAATGATAAAATTAGGCGGATTGCTGCTGAATAGATATGACTATAAAGCTATCATTAAAAACATCTTTACATCTTATGATAGTAATGAAAATGTGTATCCAAGCATAATGCCGCAATGGGATAATTCGCCCAGGTCTGGCAGGCGTTCGGTTATTTACACCGATAGCACCCCCGAGCTATTTAAAGAGCATTTGGAAGATTGTATGAAACTGATCAGCAATAAAAGCGATGAACACAAAATAGTTTTTTTAAAATCATGGAATGAATGGGCCGAGGGTAATTACGTTGAGCCTGATCTGGTTCATGGACACGGATATTTAAATGCTTTAAAAGAGGTCCTTTTTTAGTAATAGCCGGTTAGCGCTGCTTGTTTTATCTATACAGTTATCATGTTTATAAAAAAAAGAAAAGACCGTATCTCCCTTTTATATAGCGGACATCAATTTGATTATTTATACGGTATATTATCCGGACTTTATAAAACCAGGGCATATCACATAGATATCATAGATAGTGATAGACCAGCGGGCGAAAAACATGGATTTTATGATTCTCCCAATTTTCATTTTAAACCTTTTTTAAGGAAAGTAAGCAAACAGAAGATCGGTAAGGCGTCACGATGGGTCTGGTATTATTTTAAATTAATACCTTATTTATGTTTTAACCGGTCATCAATTATACATATAGAATGGTTAAATAGTCAGTTCGTAGGCTTTGAAGAACTAATATTGCCTTTTATAATCAAAAAGGTCCGCCGGCAAATGCTTGTCTATAAAGTACACGATATTAGCAGCAGGTTGTTGTTAAACAGTTCCGGAAAAAACTACCATGTTACGTTAAACTTTACTAAACGCTATTTTTATAATAATGTAGATATTTTTATCGTACATAATAATTTTACTAAGGGCTTGCTTACCGATCTTGGTATACCGGCTCAAAAGATCAAGATCATAAGTCATGGCGTAAATAATTTTGTTCCGTTCGCCCACAAAACAAAAAATAGTGCACGCATGCAACTTGGCTTAAAAGCAACTGACAAGATAGTGTTGTTTTTTGGTAATATAAGCCCGTATAAAAACATCGAAGTTTTAATTGATGCAGTTGCCGAATTGAGCAGAACAGATAATAACATAAAACTTCTTATTGCCGGTAATTTTAGAAAAGGGCTCAACGAATATAGGGCCGAGATAAGTGATAAATTAAACGACGATAGTATTAAAGCGAGCGTTTCTTTGCATTTAGAATTTATAAGTAACCAGGAAATAGAAACTTTTTTTGCAGCGGCCGATGTGTTATGTTTACCTTATAAATTTATATTTCAAAGCGGAGTATTATTTTTGGCGTACAGATTGGGAACATTTGTAATTGCCCCCCAAACAGGTGGTATCCCTGAAGATATTTTGGAAGGCGAAACCGGGTTAACTTATGATAAAGACGAGGACCTGCTGAAAACATTAGATCTGTACTTTAGATCGGGAAAATATAATGATGCGGAATTGGGGGAAAAGATAAGGCGGCATGCAGATGAGAACTACTCATGGGAAAAAATAACCGGCCAGCTTTTTATTATATACGATGAATTAGTGCAAAATTTATAGTCTCATAAATTAACTTGTAGCTTGTTTTTTGTAAAGTTTTTGCTAAATGTTAATAATACACACTTTATATTGAAAATACTTTCTTTAAACAGTAAAAAAGTTGCATTATTTATCTCATTTAATGGCATTAAATAACATAAATTATATATCAAAATGCTATTTTTGCAATAAGACGATTTAACGCCAATAATGTTTATAAGTTATTGGTTTAAATTAACATCTGCTACTACATATATATACTATGAAAATATTAACCTCCCCTTCATCCTTCGGGCAAGTAGGTGATAAGCCGTTTGACCTGCTGAGAGAGAATGGATATGAAATAATTAATAATCCATACGGCCGTAAACTTACCGAAGACGAAGTAATAGAACTTGCTGCCGATTGTGTGGGTATAGTTGCTGGTGTTGAAACGCTTTCAAAAAAAGTGATGGATGCGCTGCCTAAGTTAAAATGCATTAGCAGGGTTGGAGTTGGTATGGATAGCGTAGATATAGAATATGCCACAAAAAAAGGCATTGTCGTTGTAAATACTCCGGATGGCCCAACAAGGGGTGTTGCTGAGCTAACCTTAGCTATGACATTTGCACTCCTGCGTAAAATACCCCAGGCCGATAGTGACATGAAGAATAAGGTTTGGAAAAAACAGATCGGGAACCTTATTCAAGATAAAATTGTAGGTGTGATAGGTTTAGGGCGTATTGGCCGGAAGGTATCTGAATTTTTTACCGGGATAGGTAACACTGTTATCGGATGCGACCCTTATCCAGATGCTGAATGGTGCAGATCCCAAAACGTTTCGCTGTATGATCTTGAGACATTACTTGCAAAAGCAGATATCATAACACTGCATGCGCCGGGTAATGCAGATAAAACACCTATGATCGGCCAAAAAGAACTTGACATAATTAGGCCAACATCTTTTTTAATTAATATCTCGCGCGGCGGTATTGTAGATGAGCAGGCCTTATACGATGCTTTAAGATCACACAAACTGGCCGGCGCGGCTGTTGACGTTTTTTCTGTAGAACCTTATACAGGGGCATTGTGCGAATTAGAAAATATTATTTTGACACCACATTTAGGCTCCTACGCTGAAGAAGGGAAGTTAAATATGGAGATAGACGCGGTGAAAAATTTGATAGAAAAACTAAATACAACAAATGAGGCATAATATTGGTATAATCGGTTATGGTATAATGGGTAAGATCCGCCATAAGGCTATCGATGAAATAAAACGGGGTAATGTAATAGCGATCTCTGAACCTGATCCTGCACATCGGCATGAAAATTTACCTAATTTGGATCACGAGTCGGTCATAGCTCATCCTGATATAGATATCATATTTGTTTGCACCCCTAATTTCTTAAATAAAGACCTGACCATAAGGGCGCTAAATTCCGGCAAACATGTTTTTTGTGAAAAGCCGCCGGCTTTTACGGCAGCTGATGTTAAAGAAATAAGAGAAGCCGAAAAAAATAGCGGCAAGAAATTAATGTACGGCTTCAATCATCGCCATCATGATAGTATAATGTACATGAAAGAAATGATCGATAGTGGTACTTACGGCCAGGTATTATGGTTAAGAGGCCGGTATGGAAAAAGTGTGACAGAAGATTATTTTAATCAATGGCGGGCGAAAAAGGATCTGGCCGGTGGCGGAATACTTATTGATCAGGGCATACATATGCTTGACCTGTTTCTTTACCTGTCGGGAGATTACGATATAGTTAAAGCAGAAGTATCTAACCTTTATTGGCATATGGATGTTGAGGATAATGCATTTGTTATCCTTAAAGATTCAAAGTCCGGGCGCGTAGCGTCATTGCACTCAACAATGTCGCAATGGAGGCATTTGTTTTCACTTGAAATATTTTTGGAAAAAGGCTACATGGTTTTAAACGGGCTGATTACCTCATCCATGTCATATGGTGAAGAAACATTATCCATTGCCAAAAACAGATCGACAGCACCTGCCGCAACCTGGAAAGATGAAGTAGTAACCAAATATATCGATAACAACAGCTGGCGATATGAAATGAATCATTTCCTGGATGCGATAGAAAGTGATGTTCCTGTTAAAATAGGTAATTCAGAAGATGCATTGAAACTGATGACGATAATAGACGATATTTACGCGCAAAAAGACTTTTAATTAAATAACAAGTAATAGCATATAACTGATGGGCAATTCAGAAAAAACAAAGAATTATCTCGAAAATTATAGGAAAAAATTGGATGAGATATTAGAGCAGATAGACGCCACCGTACTTACACAGGTGATAGATGTAATGATAGCTGCATTTAAAAGTAAAAATACTATTTATGTAGTTGGCAACGGTGGCAGCGCCGCTACGGCATCGCATATGCAGGCAGATTTTAGTTTTTTTGTTCGCTATTTTACAAAATTTCGCCCCAATATTATAGCACTTACAGATAATGTACCCATTATAACCGCCGTAGGTAATGATACCTCATTCGACGACATTTTTGTTGAGCAAATGCGGGGCCGTTTTAAGCCCAATGATGTTCTGATCGCAATATCAGCAAGCGGCAATTCGCCCAACCTGGTAAAAGCTGTTGAATATGCCAATTCTATAGGGGGTAATACTATCGCTTTTATAGGGTTTTTAGGCGGTAAATTAAAGGATCTGGCTAAAGTGCCGTTGTATACGCCAAACCCTAAAGGCGATTACGGCCCGATTGAAGATATTCATATGATATTGAACCATGTGATAGTGAATTATCTTTCAACCGATGAGGAGTTCCTGGCACTTACTGAAAATTAATATCCAAGCCAGTGCTAAGCCAATCAAACATAAAGTTAGATCTTACCGATAAGGTTGCATTAATTACAGGCAGTACACGTGGTATAGGTCAGGCTATTGCCGACAGATTTTTGGATGCCGGGGCATCAGTTATTATCACAGGTACACAAACTGATAAGATAGAAGAGTTAAAAAGAAATAATACTTCTAGCCGTGTTTCTTATTTACAATTGGATCTTACCGATCATGGATCGATAAATGCAGCATTGGCTTATATCAGCACCTTACAAAAGGTCGACATCCTGGTCAATAACGCAGGTATAAACAAAATAATTGTTAACACAGAAACCACCGATGGCGATTTTGATCTGCTTGGGAATGTTAACGTGAAAGGCCCTTACATACTTTGCAGGGAAGTAAGCAAGCTGATGAAAAAGAACCAGTATGGCCGGATCGTGAATATTACATCGATATGGAGCAGGATAACCCGATCGGGGCGCTCTATATACACGGCTAATAAATATGCAATGGCCGGTCTTACTACAACACTGGCTATTGAACTAGGTAAGGATAACATTTTAGTGAATGCGGTTGGTCCTGGTTTTACACTTACCGAACTTACAGCTGCTACCAATACCCCTGAGGAGATTAAAAAATTAAGTGAAGCTATACCGGTGAACCGCATGGCCGACCCGGTTGAGATAGCTAATGTAGTGCTTTTTTTAAGTAGCGATCTTAATACTTATTTAACAGGACAAAATATAATTGTTGATGGTGGTTACACCAATATATAATAAAGATACACACTTGATATCGAACATTTACTGTAAACTATAAGCGCAGCACATTGAGAGCGAACGAACAATCCTTTGAACACGAATTATCACTTGCCGTTAAAGCTGCGCACGAGGCTGGTGCATTTTTATTAAAATGCAAGCAACAGCCTATAATTGTGAACAGCAGTATTAATAAAGACATAAAACTGGAAGCCGATGTACTTTCAGAAAAAATGATAACAGATATATTGCTGGCGGGTTCAACCCATAATATCCTTAGCGAAGAATCAGGCTACATAACAAAGGATAACGATAGCGGTTATTTTTGGATAGTTGACCCACTTGATGGCAGCCTTAATTTTTCGCGCCAGATAGATATATGCGGGGTTTCTATAGGACTATGGAAAGATAATGAGCCGGTACTGGGCGTGATATATGACTTTATACATGACCAAATGTATACCGGCATAGTTGGTCAATACGCTGCTTGCAACGGGATTCCCATAAATGTTAGCAGTATTAGTGAAAAAAAGGTAAGCATACTGGCAACAGGTTTCCCTGTTTACTCCGATCAGGATAAGGAAAGCTTGAACCTGTTTATTGATGACGTACAGCAGTATAAAAAGGTAAGATTACTTGGATCGGCGGCCTTATCGTTAGTACACGTGGCAAAGGGGAGTATAGAAGCCTACAAAGAGAAAAATATAGCCATATGGGACGTTGCCGCTGGTTTGGCCATACTGATCGCTGCCGGTGGCAAAGCAGAATACCCTATGGGAAAAGGAAAACACTATTTAAATGTTTACGCTACCAACGGCATAGTTTAATATGATAATTGACTCGTTAGAGAACATAGAGTTTTACAGATCGGTAAATAATGATTTTTACCAGGGATTATTATTTATAAAAAATTCGTCGCCCGATATTGAATTGGGCGAATACCCCTTAACGGCCACAGCAAAGGCGCTGGTAATGGAGTATGAGACCAATTATCAAAATACTTTCGGTTATGAAGCGCATAGAAATTTGATCGATATTCAATATTGTATAAAAGGTACCGAGCGGATACCATGGTCGCATTTGAGCAGGTTAACACCATATACCGAGTACGATCTTGTTAAAGATGTAACATTTTATAAATGGACAGAAAAACAAGGTGAAGTGATCATTGGCGATGGGGTATTCTCGATATTTTACCCTACCGATGCTCATGCGCCCGTTTTTTGTACTGATGAGCCAACGCTGATCAGGAAGATAGTTATTAAGGTTAGTATTTGATTTATGAACATACCCAAAATAAAAGCGTTAGTACCGATGAAAGGGAACTCGGAAAGAGTACCAAGGAAAAACATGCGCCCCTTAGCGGGGAAACCGTGCTTTCATTGGATAATGGAAACACTATCGGCCAGCCCGTATATCAGCGAGATCATTATCAACACAGATTCTGAAGAAATAGCCAAGGAAGCGACAGACAATTTTGATGTAACGATATTAAAACGTCCCGAATTTTTATTTGGCGAAATGGTAACCATACAGCCTTTGATAGAGTACGACATGTCGCAAACAGACGGTGATTTTTTCCTGCAGACACATAGTACGAATCCGTTAATTACTACCGGTACCATCAATAAAGCTATCGAGCTTTTTTTCTCACAAACTAAGCATGATGCTTTGTTTTCGGTCACTGAAATAAAACAACGCTATTACTGGCCTGATGGCAGCGGGGTTAATCACGATCCGCGTAAACTGATCAGAACGCAAGATCTTCAACCGATCTATCATGAGAATTCATGCATATATATATTCTCACGCGAGGCGAACGAGCGAACAAAAAGCCGTATGGGGTCTGATCCAATAATGTTCCCCATAGATAAGCTAGAGGCAGCTGATATTGATGATATGGAAGATTTTTATTGGGCGGAGTTTTTACTGAACGAAAAAATGGCAGGGCGCCTGTAAAAAATATGGCTTATATACGTTTATCGCATATTATCACACAAGACACCCCGGCCTATGGTAATAGGGATAGGGTGTTTATCCGCGATAATTCGTCAATACTAAAGGGCGACACAGCCAATTCATCGTGCTGGATCTTCTCTAATAACCATATCGGTACACATATCGATTCGGCACGGCATTTTTCGGCTACCGGGCAAAAATTGCAGGATATCCCGATTGGCGAATTTATATACGAACGGGTAACAGTAGTTGATATTAGCTGTAGTACCGGGGTGCTGATCGGCGTTAAAGAATTTGAGAAGGTAAAACCCAATGTGGATGCCGATACTGAGTTATTGCTGATCCGTACTGGCTACGAAGTACATCGCGGAAAAGACAAGTACTGGAACGACAACCCGGGCCTGAATGGGGAACTGGCTAATTATTTCAGGCAAAATTTCCCTAAACTACGATGTGTAGGGTTTGATTTTATTTCGCTTACATCATGGAATTTCCGACCGGAAGGCAGGATAAGCCATCAAAAGTTTCTGTGCCCTACAGAAGGAAGAAATACTATATTGGTGATAGAGGATATGGCACTTGAAAGCATAAATGGTGATGTTATTAAAGTTATTGTGGCGCCAATATTTGCTGAAGACGGTAACGGGGGGGCGGTTACGGTAATTGCCGAATTGAAGAATGAATTATGAAAAATACATTATTAAAAGATAAATTAAGGAAACGGGAAAATACTATTGGTTCCTGGATAACTATAGGGCATCAGGCAGTAGTGGACATACTTGCTGAAGCCGGATTCGACTGGCTATGTATCGACCTTGAGCATACAGCGATAGATCTTAATGAGGCCCAGGTACTTATTGGATTTATCCAGGCAAGAAATATGGCAGCTTTGGTAAGGGTATCCAAGAATGAAGAAGTAGTGATCAAAAGAGTACTTGATTCGGGTGCCGATGGTATTATCATACCAATGACCTGTACGGCCGACGACGCGAAAAAAGCTGTTGAATATGCCAAATATCCACCTATTGGCAAACGTGGGGTGGGCCTGAACAGGGCCCAGCGCTATGGGTTCAATTTTGAAGGGTACAAAGATTGGGTTGAGAACGGCCAGGTGATCATCGCCCAGATCGAACATATCGAGGGGGTAAACAACCTGGAAGCCATAGTAAATACTCCTGGTATCGATGCCGTTTTTATTGGCCCTTATGATCTGTCAGGCTCGCTGGGTATCCCGGGCCAGTATAATGATCCGCAAGTTATTGAAGCATTGAACCGGGTAGAGAAAATATGTCAGACCAACCAAATATCAATGGGATACCATGTTATTGAACCCAATATTGATCTGGTTACCGAAAAAATGCGATCTGGATATAATTTAATAGCTTTCAGTACTGATTTCCTCTTCATGGGGCGCAATGCATATAATGAAATGAGCAAATTGAAATAGAACATGGAAAACCTTAAACGCCTCCGCACTTTAAAACGCACAGATATAACAGCTCAAAGGATCTTAAAAGCGATCTGGAGAAGAATAAAAGATGTGCCTGAAAAAATATATTGGGATTTCCCATTCCATTTCACTGTAAAGAACCGGGCTGGTATCGAAAAATTCAAAGATATCCATAAAGGCAAGCGGTGCTTTATAATTGCTAATGGCCCCAGCCTGAAAAAGATCGACTTTTCATTATTGAAAGATGATCATTCTATAGGACTGAACCGCATATACATGATGAAAGGGCAGAACGGATTTATGCCTGATTATCTGGCCTGTGTAGATATGCAAGCCCAGCTTTTGCAATTCTTTGATGATTATAATAATGTAGAAATAGATTGCTTTTATAACTGGGAGATACGCAATAAGTTTAAACGTTCAGACAATCAACATTTTGTAAGGGATAAGCTATCGCCAAGTTTTTCCACGGATCTGGCCCGCGAAGGATACGGCACCGGTCGGTCTGTAACCTATTTAGCTATCCAACTGGCATATTATATGGGCTTTTCTGAAGTTTACCTTATTGGTAAAGATCATTCCTATAACACATCCGAAAAGACCGGTACTGCCATTAAGAGCGATGGACAGGAAGATAATCATTTTATAAAAGGCTACTATAAGCCTGGTATGAAATGGTTTGCTCCCGATCTGGAGACCGAAGAGTATGCATATAGATTGGCCCGTACCGCATTCGAAAATGATGGCCGCATTATAAAAGACGCGACTATTGGAGGTAAACTAAACGTTTTTGAAAAGGTTGACTATTATTCTTTATTTACAAAATAACAATGGCATTGTCTGGCAATCCTCAAAGATCTTGCTTGCTTATTATACAAAAAGATTTTTATTCTTTTGAAAAACATGTTCGCATAGCATTAACCGATCTGGGCTACCAGGTAACAGTGGCTAATCATGAATACCCCGAAGGCGCTTTAGGCAAAATTCTGGGGAAATTACAGGTCCCATATATTTTTTCGAGTACAAGCAAATACCTCGCTGAACATTATCTGGATAACAAGTATTATGATGTGGTACTTATTATTAAAGGGCGTGGTATTAGTGCCAGCTTAATAGAACTATTAAAAAAGCATGCGACGCAAGTGGTTGGTTATAATTACGATTCATTCAAATATAACCCTTCACCGATAAAGTGGTATAAATTAGCTACCTCATATTATACTTTTGATTACAAGGATGGCGATAATTATAATGTCCCTGTTGTAGAGTTGTTTTCTTCAACACCGGTCAATACAGATATTAAAGAGATAAGGTACGAAATTTCGGCGTTGGTACGAAATCATTCACAACGTTTAAAATATTTAAATAAAGTTATTAATATATTAAAACCAAATAGCTATTTTATTTATATATTTGAACAAAATATATTGACATTCTTAGTGAATTTCGTAAAAAATCCATTATTATATTTAAAATATTGGAAATATATTCACTTTAAGCCTTTGAAGTATAGCGATTATAACGATGTAATAAAAACTTCGGGTGTTACTATTGATTATGCCCATCACAGGCAAACAGGTATTACGATACGGTGTTATGAAGCAATTAATATGCAAACGAAGATCATTTCAAATAACACCTATTTAAGCAGGAGTAAGTACTTCAACGATACAAATTCGTTGATATTTAATATTAACGATAACGAAGAGGATCTTGTTAAAAGCTATAACAGGCTAAAGAACAATGATCTTGTGGCAAAGGTACGCGATATACATAGCTTTATTGAGGATCTGATAGGAAAGTAACATAATAGCTTACCGTTACCAAATAATAGTTTTTTGTAGCATAATATCACATGAAGAATATATTAATAACAGGCGGTGCCGGTTTTATTGGATCTAATTTAGCCTTACGCTTACTTTCTAAAGGTTATAGCGTGAGGATCTTGGACAATTTGTCGCCGCAAATACATGGCACTAATCCCGAAAAGACATCCCCTTTATTTATATCGATAAAAGATAAATTAGAGTTTATAAAAGGATCCGTAACTGTTAAAGCAGACTGGGAAAAAGCCATAGCCGGACAAGATGTGATCGTGCATTTTGCCGCCGAAACGGGGACGGGGCAATCTATGTATGAAATAGAGCGTTATACCGAAGTAAACATACAAGGTACAGCTATAATGCTTGATATGCTTGTAAATACGCCGAATAACGTTAACAAAGTAGTGATCGCATCAAGCAGGTCCATCTACGGCGAAGGAAAATATCTTAGCGATGCATTAGGCCCCGTATACCCTGATCATCGTAACGGTGCGGAAATGAAAGCAGGCAATTTTGAAGTTAATTACCCCGGCGCGGGTTCACTGTCGTTAACGGCTACGGATGAAAATTCTAAGATCCATCCATCATCGGTATATGGTATAACAAAACAGGTGCAGGAGCAATTGGTAATGAATGTTTGTAGTTCCATAGGTATTGCCGGTGTAGCCTTTCGTTATCAAAATGTTTATGGGCCTGGCCAATCATTAACTAATCCTTATACCGGCATACTATCTATTTTCTCTAACAGGATAAGAGCCGGGTTAGACATTAACATTTTTGAAGATGGGTTAGAAAGCCGAGACTTTGTTTATATTGATGATGTTGTGAACGCAACAATTGCCGGTATTGAAAAAGAAGAGGCTAATAATAAGATTTTCAACGTAGGTACAAGTATCCCGATAACAGTATTGGAAGTAGCAAAAACCTTAATGAAGCATTTTGAAACAGAAGTGCCTTATAAAGTAAGCGGCATGTTTAGACTGGGCGATATTAGGCATAATTATGCTGATATCAGTTTATTACAAAACACGCTCCAGGTAACACCGCAGGTACAGTTTAGCGAAGGGATAGGCAAATTTGTACAATGGGTAAAACAACAGGCGCACAGCGAAAGTAATTATGAAAGATCCCTGAGTGAGATGCGTGATAAAGGTTTGCTAAAGTAACGGTAATTGTATTAAAATAGATAAACTTAAATAAATGATTAAAATTGCATTAATAGGTGCAGGTAAAATGGGGATTTCCCATTTGTCGATACTTGGGGCTCATCCCATGGTTGAGGTAGTTGGTGTGTGCGACACATCAAAAATGGTTAATGATTTTTTATCACGTTACTGTAAGTTTAAATGCTTTACCGATTATCAAAAAATGATAGATGAAGTAAAGCCCGAAGCTGTGATAGTGGCTGTACCAACAAAATTTCATTATAGCATAATTAAATACTTGTTAGAAAAAAACATCCATGTATTTGCCGAAAAACCATTTTGCTTAACATCAGCGCAGGGAGATGAACTGGTTAAAATGGCAAATGCCAGGCAATTATTTAATCAGGTTGGTTATCATAATAAATTTATTGGTACGTTTGGCGAAGTGAAACGCCTGGTAAACAGCGGCGTTCTTGGCCAGATAAATCATTTTGTTGGAGAGGCATACGGCCCGGTAGTTATTAAATCAAAGCAAGAAACATGGCGCTCAGACCCATCAGAAGGCGGAGGCTGTTTGCTTGACTATGCATCGCATGTAATAGATCTTATTAATGATATACTTGCCCCTGTTTCATCTGTAAAAGGTAGTTTGCTTAAATCTATATATTCGGTAAATGTGGAAGATGCTGTTTATTCACTGCTACAATTATCAAATAATGTAAGCGGTATATTGTCCGTTAATTGGAGCGATGAGACCTATCGTAAAATGTCGACATCAATTACCATCAACGGAACAAAAGGCAAGATCATATCAGACGCGAATGAGTTGAAAGTTTATTTGAAGGATGCCAGCGGTTTGGCTAGTTATACTGAGGGCTGGAACTTGAAATATATAACAGACCTAACACCAACAGTAGATTTTTATTTACGGGGCGAAGAATATTCGGCACAGTTGGATCACTTTATAAATGTTGTTGCCGGTAAAGCACCAAATAAAATAAACACTTTTGAAAGTGCTTGGTATACTGATAGGGCGATTGAATTAATTAAAAACAGTGCTAAGTAAATAATGGAAAGAATACTTTTTGGTGATAACCAGTTTTTCGCTGTTAACCATATTTCTGACGAAAAATCAAGAGCGCAGTCAATTAAATTTAAAGATGACAGTGCTATAGTAAAAACATTGGATGATGCACGGGAGGCCGGCATTAATACCTTTATGTGTACAACACATGATAGGATCAGTAAAATTTGCGATGTGATCAGGGCGCAGCCTGAAAAATATAAAGGGTTTAAAATATTTCCTTGTATGCCCTATGCCCACAAATATGCTAACGCGGTAACAGAATTGGGCATAGTAGGCACATTAAAAGAATATGTTCCCGGCAATTTCTTTGGTTCATTATTTAAAGGTGGCGTAGCATTTTTATCAAAGGATTTTCTTTCTATAATGGAACTGTTGGTAGATGCTGAGATGAAAATGTTTAAAGGTATCGATACACCGGTTATATTTTTGCAAAACGTTATCACTGATCTTTTTTTAGGATTAAATGCCGATGAAGTATTGATAGCTTATTATCACTATGTAAAAAAGAAATATAACGCCGACGCGGGGTTTATAACCATGAATATGCCAAAACTGTTGGATGTGCTTGAAAAAGGAGGTATTACTAATCCTATCATCTGCTCGTCTATCAATAAGGTTGGTTTCCGGATGTCGGGCGGAAAAGAAATATATGAGGACTACCTTAAAAACAGAAAATTTCGCGCGGTGGCTATGCAGGTTTTAGGAGGCGGTGCGATAGCCCCTAAAGAAGCTATAGAATATGTTTGTGGTTTGCCGAATATCGAATCAATACTTTTTGGCGCATCATCAAAGGCCAACATTCAAAACACGGTGGAAAACATTCATTACTTTGACAGCAAAAAATAAACGCAGTTAAAAAATGTATGGGCAAATGAATAGTTTTAAAATACCCGTTTTACTGGCATTTTTATTAACGTTTGCTCAAGTGAAAGTAAAAGCTCAATCATCGCTGATGCAATTCAGCGTTGAATCGCAAACTATACTGACACAACCCGGCAAACTGCCATTATGGTTCAGAGCGAATCAATTTGGCAGCGTACCATTGTCCGGCCCATCTACAAGCATTATTGGCAGTGCCTACAAAATTTATGATGAAACTTCATCAAGCCTGATCGACTGGAGCGCCGGTGTACAAGTGAGGGGCAATGTCGGCAACCAGGCATACTTTACACTTATTGAAGGTTATGTAAAGGCTAAGGGGAGTATTTTTGAAGTTACTGCCGGCCGTACAAAGGATATCACCGGAATTGTAGATACAACCTTGTCTTCAGGTTCTTTTTCATTTTCTGGCAACGCTTTAGGTATCCCTAAAATAGAGATAGCTATTCCTGAATATTATATATTGCCAATTTTCAACAGGTTATTCTCGGTAAAGGGAAGCTTTTCTTATGGTTTTTTTGGTAATCAGGAGATTTTTTCTCCCTATGCTTACGTTAAAAACGCGCCCCAGTATTTTCAGCAAAGCCAGCTCTATTTTAGGCTAGGGCATCCTGACTGGAGGCTAAAGTTATTTGGTGGTATAAACCATAATGTAATGTTTGGCAACGAGAAAACAATTTTCGGGCCGGGATATAAACTATCACCTTTCAGTGCAGCCATTTACGCGATATTTGGGAAAACCTATCGCGATTATAACAATAACCTATACGATCAGCAATTTGGCGGTAAGGTGGGTAATCACATTGGTTCGGTTGATGCAGGTGCTACTTATGAATTTGATGATGTGAATATGCTGGTATATCATCAGTTTATATATGATATAGGCGCCATCGGCCATCTTGCAAACTTAGCCGATGGCATTAATGGTGTAAGCTTTACTAATAAAGATGAAGGCTTTGATCATATTAACTGGCATAAAATACTCATTGAGTTTATTTCAAGCAGAAACCAGGCAGGGCACTTGGGCACAACGGCGCCATCGGGCGATGAAGATTATTACAACGATTATGAATTTAGAAACGGATGGTCGTACCAGGGATTGAATATGGGCACCCCATTATTTAATGATAGAAAATATACACGCGATGGTTTAATAAACGACCCGAACGATCATATTATCAATAACCGGATACTTGGCTTTCATGGAGCAATACAAGGATCTGTTAACCGTGTACAATTAACTATGAAGTTAACGTATACCCAAAACTTTGGCACCTATGGTACTGCAATTGAAGGACATTCCGTCCCGCCCAAATTTGAGCCGCCAATGTATGGTATATTTAGTCGGGTAGATCAATTTTCGGGCTATATAGAGGCTGGTAAAGATTTTTATAATGGCCTTTCAGGCGCAGTTGCGATAGGGTATGATAAAGGTGGCATATACTATAATACATTGGGTTTACAGCTTAAATTAAAAAAAACGTTTTAACAAAACCCATTACACTAAAATGGATATCAAAAAAATCATTATTACCGGAGGCGCTGGCTTTATTGGCTCGCATGTAGTGCGTCGTTTTGTAACGCAGCACCCCGAGTATCATATTGTTAACCTGGATAAATTAACCTATGCGGGTAACCTGGCTAATTTGCGTGATATTGAACATGCGCCCAACTACGAGTTTGTAAAAGGCGACATTGTTGATGCCGATTTTATCGACCGCCTTTTTGCCACCCACCAGCCTGATGCAGTAGTTCACCTGGCTGCGGAATCGCATGTGGACAGGTCGATCACCAACCCATTGGAGTTTGTGATGGCAAACGTTATCGGTACGGTAAACCTGCTTAATGCGGCCAAAAAGTATTGGAAAGGCCGCTACGACATTACCCGTTTTTACCATGTATCTACCGATGAGGTTTATGGTACACTGGGCGAAGACGGTATGTTTACCGAAGAGACCGCTTACGATCCGCATTCGCCATACTCGGCGTCAAAAGCCAGTTCAGATCATTTTGTACGCGCTTACCAGGATACTTACGGTTTAAACGCTGTGATATCCAATTGCTCAAACAATTATGGCTCGTATCACTTTCCCGAGAAACTGATACCGCTTGCTATTCACAATATCAAGCAAAGTAAGCCTATCCCGGTTTATGGTAAAGGCGAGAACATTCGCGATTGGCTGTGGGTAGAAGACCATGCCCGGGCTATTGAGGTGATATTCCACAAAGCCAAATCGGGTACTACCTATAATATTGGCGGCCATAACGAGTGGAAAAATATCGACCTGATCAGGCTGTTATGCCAGATCATGGATAGTAAGCTGGGCAGGGCAGCAGGCGAATCGGAAAAACTGATCACTTTTGTAACCGACCGCGCCGGGCACGACCTGCGTTATGCTATTGATGCCACCAAACTAAAAAACGAACTGGGCTGGGTGCCAAGCATTACCTTTGAGGAGGGCCTGGAGAAAACAGTTGACTGGTACCTGCAAAACCAGGAATGGCTGGACGACGTAACATCAGGCCATTATCAACAATATTATAATGATCAATACACTAACAGATAATAGTGTTCCATATAAAATTTAGCAGACATACATATGAGTAAAACTTTGGTATTTGGTGCATCAGGGCAATTAGGCCAATGCTTAAAACTGGTTGTAAGCAATAATCAGGTTGCTAATGTTTATTTCCCGGATGAAACAGTGGCTAATATTTTAGATACAAATAGTTTAAAAAAACTGTTTGACGAATATCAGCCCGATTTTTGCATTAACTGTGCAGCTTATACTGCTGTAGATAAAGCCGAAACCGATATTGATATAGCCCGCAAAGTAAACAAAGATGGTGCTGCCAACCTGGCCGTGCTTTGCCAAACCTACAATGCTACACTTATTCACGTATCAACAGATTTTGTGTTTGATGGTAAGGTGCCACATCTTTTGTCTGAAACCGATGAAGCGAAACCCATCAGCATATATGGGCTTACTAAATTAGAGGGCGAACAGGATATTGCAGACACTATCAGCAAATATTATATTTTGCGCACCAGCTGGCTTTATTCAGAATATGGGAACAATTTTGTAAAAACTATGCTGAAATTAGGAGCCGAACGCGATCAATTAAAAGTAATTGCGGACCAGATAGGTACACCTACTTATGCAGTAGATTTAGCGGAAACCATCATGCATATTATCCAGTCGGGCAAACAGGAATACGGCATTTATCATTATAGTAACGAAGGCGTAACATCATGGTATGATTTTGCAAAAGCAATATTCGATCTGTCGGATACATCGGTAAATTTATACCCCATTACTACCGCCGAATATCCAACAGCAGCCACCAGACCTGCATTTTCTGTAATGAATAAAGCAAAAATTAAAAACACCTTCGGTATAACTATCCCATATTGGAGAGATAGTTTAGCCAAATGCATTAACATATTAAAACCATGAAAGGAATAATCTTAGCCGGTGGTTCAGGTACACGGTTGTATCCAATCACCAAAGCAATAAGTAAGCAATTAATGCCTATTTATGATAAGCCAATGATCTATTATCCGTTATCGGTATTGATGATGGCCGGAATAAGTGAAATATTAATTATTACCACACCCGAGGATAACGCCGGTTTTATACGTTTACTGGGTGATGGCAAAGAATTGGGTTGCCGCTTTGAATATGCTATACAGGAAGTGCCCAATGGTTTAGCCCAGGCCTTTGTAATCGGCGAAAAATTTGTAGGAGATGATAAAGTGGCCTTAATTTTAGGCGATAATATTTTTTACGGAACGGGCTTTGGCGAATTGATCAGCAGTTTTAATGATGTTGACGGTGCGGCAATATTTGCCTATAAAGTAGCCGATCCGGAAAGATACGGTGTTGTTGAATTTGATAACAACTTCAAAGCCGTATCAATTGAAGAAAAACCCCTTCAGCCAAAATCAAACTATGCAGTTCCAGGCTTGTATTTTTATGATAATTCGGTTGTAGAGATCGCTAAAAATATTGCCCCATCGCCCCGCGGTGAGTTTGAAATTACGGATGTAAACAAGCATTATCTTGAACAGGGGAATTTGCATGTAGGCGTAATGGACAGGGGTACAGCCTGGCTGGATACCGGTACTTTCGATTCATTAAGTGATGCCACCGAATTTGTACGGGTGATAGAAAAACGCCAGGACACTAAAATAGGCTGTATAGAAGAAATTGCCTATAAGCAAGGATTTATCAATAAGAAGCAATTAGCTACCATAGCCAATAAGTATATTAAAAGCGGGTATGGCCAGTATTTGTTAAAATTGGTTTAGATCGGAATAAATTACTTAAGAAAAATAACATTTTTATGTCATCAGCAAAAAAAGTAGCATTAGTAACGGGGATAACCGGTCAGGACGGATCTTATTTAGCGGAACTTTTGCTGGAAAAAGGATATGAAGTGCACGGCGTTAAAAGGCGGGCATCTTCTTTTAATACAAAGCGTATCGACCATTTGTATCAAGACCTTCATGAAGGGCATATTAATTTTAGGCTTCATTACGGTGATCTGACCGATTCTATGAACATTATAAGGATCATACAGGAAGTTCAGCCCGATGAGATATATAACCTGGGCGCTATGAGCCATGTAAAAGTATCGTTCGATTCGCCTGAATATGTAGCGAATGTGGATGGTATTGGTACATTGCGGATATTAGAGGCTGTAAGGATATTGGGACTTGAAAAGAAAACAAGAATTTACCAGGCATCTACGTCTGAACTATATGGCGGCCTTCCCGAAAATAAGAACGAGAAAGGTTTTTATGATGAAAATTCACCATTTTACCCTCGTTCACCTTATGGCGTAGCTAAGATATACGGTTTTTGGATCACAAAAAACTATCGCGAAGCTTATAACATGTTTGCATGTAATGGTGTTTTGTTTAACCACGAATCGCCACGAAGGGGTGAAACCTTCGTAACCCGTAAGATTACAATGGCTACTGCAGCTATAGCTTTAGGGAAACAAGATTGCCTTTACCTTGGCAACCTTAATGCGCAACGCGATTGGGGACATGCAAAAGATTATGTAGAGGCCATGTGGCGCATATTGCAACAAGATAAGCCCGAAGATTACGTACTGGCCATGGGTGTTACTACTTACGTAAGGGATTTTGTTCGCCTTTCTTTTGCCGAGGTGGGTATCGAACTTACATTTGAAGGAACCGAAGAGAATGAGATCGCAAAAGTTGCTAAATGTAATAACCCTGCCTATCAGCTTGAGATTGGTAAAGTGGTAGTGCGTGTCGATCCAAAGTACTATCGCCCTACAGAGGTTGATCTGTTAATTGGCGACCCTACCAAATCTAAAACCAAATTAGGCTGGGAGCCAAAATACGATCTGCAAGGTTTAGTGCAAGAGATGGTTGCTGCCGATATTGATTTGGTGAAAAGAGAAAAACTGTTAAAAGAATCAGGTTATCTTGTTACTAACCAGTTCGATTAATCTTCACTATGGAAAAAAACGCTAAGATTTATATTGCCGGCCACCGTGGCATGGTTGGCTCGGCCATTCATCGCAAGCTAACCGCCGAGGGTTATACCAATATCATCACCCGCTTATCATCAGAGTTAGATTTGCGTAACCAGCAACAAGTTGCCGACTTTTTCGCAGCCGAAAAACCCGATTATGTGTTTTTGGCTGCTGCCAAAGTAGGTGGTATTGTGGCTAACAATACCTATCGTGCCGAATTTTTGTACGATAACCTGCAAATTCAAAACAACATCATCCATAGCTCGTATTTAAACGGGGTTAAAAAACTGATGTTTTTGGGATCCAGCTGTATCTATCCTAAAATGGCCCCGCAGCCATTAAAAGAAGAATACCTGCTTACCGGCACGCTTGAGCCTACTAACGAGCCTTACGCCATTGCCAAAATTGCCGGTATTAAAATGTGCGATGCTTACCGTGCGCAGTACAGCTGCAACTACATATCGGTAATGCCTACAAACCTGTATGGTTATAACGATAATTATCACCCGCAAAACTCGCACGTGCTGCCGGCATTAATTCGCCGCTTTCACGAAGCTAAGGTAGCCAATGCGCCAGATGTTACTATCTGGGGAACTGGATCGCCAATGCGCGAATTTTTATTTGCCGACGACCTTGCCGAAGCCTGCTACTACCTGATGCAAAACTACGATGAAGAAGGCCTGGTAAATATCGGTACGGGCGAAGACCTGACCATTAAGGATTTGGCCACATTAATTAGTAAAGTAGTGGGTTACGAAGGCGAGATCAAATTTGATACCTCAAAGCCTGATGGTACACCACGCAAGTTGATGGATGTATCTAAATTACACAGCCAGGGCTGGAAACATAAAATTGAACTGGAAGAAGGCATTGCCCTTGCTTACCAGGACTTTTTAAGCAGGTATTAATATTCTCCACTCACTCCGTCATCCAGAGCGATAGCGAAGGATCTCCGATTAGCAGAGCAATATGCATAGTTTGGGATCCTTCGCTATCGCTCAGGATGACGTATTTTTTCTATTACAAAATTTTCCACCTCTTCCGGCGCTACCCAATTCATTTCCTTATCCCGGTTAAACCAGGTCATCTGCCGTTTGGCAAAGTGGCGGGTATTGCGCTTAATAAGTTCAATAGCTGTGGGCAGACCGGTTTTGCCATCCAGGTAATCAATAATTTCGGTATAACCCACGGTTTGCAGGGCGTTTAAATGGCGATAGGGGAATAGTGCTTTTACCTCGTCTATAAGTCCATCGGCAATCATCATATCTACCCGCTGGTTGATGCGGTTATAGAGTTGCTCGCGCGGCCATTCCAACCCAACCTTCAGGATATTAAAAGGCCGCTTACGCACGCCGGCTTTGCGAAAGGATGAGAACGGCTGCCCGCTGCTTTCAATTACCTCCATTGCGCGCAATAACCTTTGCGGGTTATTCAGATCAACCTGCTGATAATATAGCGGATCTGCCTGCTGTAGTTTTTGCTGTAGCCAGGCCAGGCCCTTTTCTTCAAACCCGGCCCTGACCTTTTGCTGAACTTCGGGCAATACTTCAGGAAATTCGTCGAAACCTTCGCAAATAGCTTTAACGTAGAGGCCGGATCCGCCCACCATTACTACCTGGTTGTGCGTTTTAAAAAGTTCATCAAGCAAGGCCAAGCCATCACGCTCAAAATCGCCAACATTGTAATTGTCGGTAACGCTGTGCGAATCGATAAAATGGTGCTTAGCCTGCGCCAGTTCATCCGGTGTTGGCTTGGCCGTGCCGATAGCCATCTCACTGAAAAATTGCCTTGAATCGGCCGAAATGATATCGGTATGCAAACGGCGGGCAAGTGTAATGCCCGCCGCTGTTTTTCCGCTTGCCGTAGGGCCGGCAATAACTATAAGTGTTTTAGTACTGTTCATGGCAATAGCTTTTACTATGAACTATGATCCATGAACCATTAGCTAATATTAATAATCGTCATGACGGCCGCCGCGTCCATGGTCTTCGTCTTCCATGTGCTCGTTGTCCGAAAATTCGTCCATTTCATCATCATCGTCATCGCCCATGCCGTGGTTGTTATCCTCTTCCTCCTCCTCGCCGGTATCAGTCACTTCCGAAAAATCTTCGGCATCCTCCGGCTCAAACTCCATCTCGTTAAGGAAATCGAAATCTTCGTTTGCCGATGGTGCCGCAGTAGGTGTAAATGTGTTGATAAACTGCTTTGGGGCCTCGCCCACGCTTTTAACAATGGCGGGGTAAGTTACTTTAGGATCTTCATCTAAAATGATCTTCATCAGTTCTACATGAAAATCGTAAGGGCGATCGAAATTATAGGTATAATAAAATTTCTGATGCGGGTCGTCAATAAAACTGCTCAGTTTTACCTTTTCCATCAGCGAAATGCCCCTGTCAATACGTTTTTGATTGGGCAGGAAGGTGATCTCTTCGCCTTTTGTCCACTGATCGTTACTGATATAAAAAGAGGATGGTTTTTCCGCATCGTAGCCGGTGCTTTGGTGTATAGCACGGTGCAATGCCTCAAACGTTTGGTTTGATTTGATGTCTATCTCGCGCATCACATCATCATAGTCCTCAAAAGATACCCTGAACCTGTATAGTGCCATTGTGTGTCTGGTAGATTTTTTTGGTCAAAAATAAGATTTTAATTTCAATTTGTTTTTGCCACAACTTTTAAGCCAATTTCCTGTCCCCTGGCAATTGTAAAGGCTAAAGCTGCTTCGCGGGTGTTTGGAATATCGCCCTCCAGTATGGCTTCGCGTATCTGGTTTTTGATAATGCCCACTTCGCGGCCCGCTGTAATGCCGAATAATTCCATAATATCCGTACCCGAAACCGGGGGCTGCCAGTTGCGTACGCGGTCGCGCTCCTCCACATCCTTTAATTTTTGAATTACCAGTTCAAAGTTGTTGCGGTAGCGTTTTATTTTGTATTCATTTTTGGTGGTGATGTCGGCTTTACAGAGCAACATCAGCGCCTCGGTGTCCTCGCCGGCCTCAAAAAGCAGGCGCCGCACTGCCGAATCGGTAATGATATCCTGGGCCAGCACAATGGGGCGCAGGTGTAGCTGCACCAGTTTTTGCACAAACTTCATATGCTCGTTAAGCGGTAGCTTTAGCTGGGCGAATATTTTAGGCACCATGCGCGCGCCGCGGTCTTCGTGGCCATGAAATGTCCAGCCGTGGCCCGCTTCAAAGCGCTTGGTAGCCGGTTTTGCGATATCGTGTAATATGGCAGCCCAGCGTAGCCACAGATCGGTTGTTGTGGTGCAAATATTATCCAGTACCTGCAGGGTATGGTAAAAATTATCCTTATGGCCTTTGCCGTCGATGATATCTACCCCGTAAAGGTCGGTCATTTGCGGGAAGATGAGGTGCAGCAGGCCGGTATCGAACAGATAATTAAAGCCGATAGACGGCTTTGGCGAAAGGATGATCTTGTTCAACTCGTCGGTAATACGCTCCTGCGATACAATGCGGATGCGCTCCTTGTTGTTTTTAATAGCCTCAATCGCGTCGTAGCTTATCCTGAATTTCAGTTGCGAAGCAAAGCGTACAGCCCGCATCATTCGCAGCGGATCATCCGAAAATGTCTCGGCCGGATCCAGCGGGGTTTTTATCAGCTTTTCTTCCAGGTGGGTAACACCGCCAAATGGGTCTATCAACTCTCCAAATCGGCTGGCGTGTAGGGCAATAGCCAGCGCGTTAATGGTAAAATCCCGGCGTTTCTGATCATCTTCTAAAGTACCGTTCTCTACAATCGGCTTTCGTGAATCCGACCGGTACGATTCCTTTCGGGCGCCCACAAACTCCACTTCCATATCCTTATACTTCAGCATAGCGGTGCCGAAGTTTTTAAATACGGCCACCTTTACCTTCAACTGCTCGGCCACCTTCTCAGCAAAAGCGATGCCATTGCCCAGCACCACGATATCGATATCCTTAGACGGGCGCTGCAAAAAAATATCGCGCACAAAACCCCCAATGGCATAAGCCTGCACATTTAACTCATCAGCCGTTTGGGCTATGACTTTAAATACAGGGTGTTGGAGGTGTTGTTTCATACTTATGGTGTTTGCAACAGGAGAACTTTGCAATTGTTGCAAATTTAATCAAAATCGGGGCTTATCCTTGTTTTTAGTTCGGCTAAAGCCATTTCACTTCTTTGCCTTGTCCGTTGGCTAAAGCCAACGGCAATGAATGGGCGTTGATAATGAATGTTTTATAATTGGGTTTAGAAATGATCAATTCATTGTCGTTCTCTTTAAAATTATGGGTTGGCTTTAGCCAACGGCATTAAATTAATGCAGGTAATGAATGTTTTGTTATTGCGTTTAGAAATGATCAATTCATTGCCGTCGCCTTTAGGGGACGGACCGCAGTTGAAAAGAGATGGCTTTAGCCCAATATTTTACCTGCGCAGAAACTCGAAACGCCCATCGGCTTCCAGGCGCATAATGGTTGAGGGGCGTTTTTCGCCCATATCGTGCTGTTCCAGGTCAACTACGTAATCAACCCCCTCAATAATTTCGGCCGATACCTGCCCGAAGTTTTTGGGCGATGGCTGCCCGCTGGTATTGGCCGATGTAGATACCAATGGCTTGCGCAGGCGCTGGATAAGCTGCTGGCAAAAATCGTGCTTGGCCACGCGGATACCTACGCTGCCGTCTTCGGCAATTAAAGCTGGTGAGATATTCTTAGCGCCGGGCATCACCAGGGTAAGCGGATTTTCGGCAAATTCTATCAAATCGTAAGCAATATCGGGTACTTCGCTTACGTAGCTTTGCAGTTTGTTATCTACATCAAGCAAAATGATCATGCTTTTTGCTTCGTCGCGCTGTTTGAGGGCGTATATTTTTTTTACGGCTTCGGTATTAGTGGCATCGCAGCCAATACCCCAAATGGTATCGGTAGGATAAAGGATAATTCCTCCGTCCTGTATTACTTTCAGTGCTTTGGCTACTTCGTCTTTAAGCATAAATCCCTCCCAACCCTCCCCAAAGGTGAGGGCTTATTGAATTTTATTATTGTATGTTTTATCCCTTGTTCTTAAGTCCTCCCTATCGGGGAGGATTTAGGAGGGGTGTATATACGGCCATCAGTTGCGCGGCCAGTTTGTCGTCGTCAAAATTACGGGAATATTCGTGCCCTTTGGCAATCATTTTTTCGCGCAGGCCATCGTAGTTCAGCACCAGGTTTATTTTAATGGCCAAATCCTCGTCGTCATCCGGACTGCTATACAAACTATCCGGCCCGCCTGCTTCCTCCAGGCACGATCCCGTTGCCGCTATAACCGGTGTGCCCGAGTTTAAAGCCTCTAATACGGGTATCCCAAACCCCTCGTAGCGCGATGGATATACAAATACCGACGCTGCCTGGTAAAGCGCGGGCAGATCGGCAAAATCAACCTTATCTAAAAATACCATTCTATCGGTAAGGCGGTAACGGTGTATGGCTTGTTTTACCTCTTCGGCATAGGCGGTTTGCCTGCCCACAACTACCAACTGTACATTTCCCTCAACGCGGGACATGGCTTTGATAAGGAGCAACAGGTTTTTACGTTCCTCGATAGTGCCCACGCTTAGTACAAAAGGTGTGGTAATATTGAATTTCTTCAGTACGGCCTTTTTTTGTTCGGGGGGGCAAACTGCTTTGAAAGCGGCATCACAGCCCTGGTAAACCACGTTGATTTTGTGCGATGGTACGTGAAGCAACTCCATCAGATCGGCTTTGGTACGTTCGCTGATGGCGATGATGCTATCGGCAATGCGGCAGGCGTATTTTAATTTAGCTAAATAGATATTGCGGCTTACCATCCCAAAATATTGCGGGAAGCGCATGAATATCAGATCGTGTACGGTAAGTATGGTTTTTATACCGGTTTTGGTGATGCCGTAAGGGAGCTCGTGACTAAGGCCATGATATAATTGCACCCCATCGCGGCTAAGGTATTTTACAATGCCTTTTGTGCGCCACCACGATGCCAATGCCTTGCGCTTGGGTAATATGGTTTGGATATTTTTATGCGAATTTATAAAGCTGACACGGCTGCTGTTTTCAACCTTGGGTGTATACAGCAGATAAGTATTATCGGGATAATAAGACGCAAGCGACTGCACCAACCAGCGGCTGTAATTACCCAGACCAGTGGAGTTAAGAAAGAATCGTTTGGCATCGTATCCAATTCGCATATAAATTATCTTAAAAACGTCATTGCGAGGTACGAAGGCAACCGACCAACGGGAGCTCATTAATGCCTTAAAAAAACAATTAAAACATTAATAATCTCTAAGTTATGCAGAACTGATCTGCATATTGGGGATTGCCACGCTACGCTCGCAATGACGGGTGTGTATTAGTTAATGCACCTACTTACACAGCAACATTGTTGTCGCGTAAAGCATCATTCAAAGAAGTCTTTTTATCAGTTGATTCCTTGCGTTTACCGATGATCAGCGCGCAAGGCACCTGGTATTCGCCGGCAGGGAATTTTTTAGTGTACGAACCGGGGATCACTACCGAACGGGCAGGGACACGGCCTTTATATTCGATAGGTTCGCTGCCACTTACGTCGATGATCTTGGTCGATGCGGTTAATACCACGTTAGCGCCCAGCACGGCTTCTTCTTCTACGTGTACACCCTCTACCACAATAGCGCGTGAACCGATGAAGCAGTTATCCTCGATAATTACCGGGGCAGCCTGTACAGGTTCCAACACGCCGCCAATACCAACACCACCGCTTAGGTGAACATGCTTGCCAATTTGCGCGCACGAACCTACAGTAGCCCAGGTATCAACCATGGTACCTTCATCAACAAAAGCGCCGATATTTACATACGATGGCATCAGGATAACACCTTTGGCTAAATGCGCGCCATAACGGGCAACAGCATTTGGCACTACGCGTACGCCGGTTTCTTTATAGTCGGTCTTCAGCTTCATTTTATCATGATAGACAAAAGGGCCAACCTTGTCTTCGTCCATGCGGCGGATAGGGAAATACAGGATCACGGCCTTTTTTACCCAATCGTTTACGTGCCAGCGGTTGCCAATACGTTCGGCTACGCGCATCTCACCTTTATCAAGGCGTTCTATTACGGTCTCTATCGCGGTAATGTATTCGTTTTCGCCAAGCAGGGTACGGTCTTCCCAGGCGTCTTCTATCAGTTTTCTTAAGTCGGTAGCCATATTTAAAATTTTAGCAAATTAAGGTATTTTTGGGCAATTTTGTTTTAGTGTATAGCATTGCTCTATTTGTTTATTTTTTATTTAACACTTTAATGATCTCGGGCGGTAGCGTGCCACTGTAATACATGGCCATAAAAATGCTAAAGTAAACAAGAAGGGCCACGGCAAGCGCGCCCCATACCGGCCGTGGGTAATAATCATCATCAGGGAAATACTTTTTGTAATAGTAATCGCTGAGTATCACGCCACCCATCAGGTTAAAAACAATGGGAATAATGCCGCCGGTTATACCCATGCCCCCTAAAAGGATGGCGGTGGCAAAAGTATAAGCGATAGAAAATAACAGCACCCGGGTGCCCGCTTGCTTATAACCAACTTTGCGCAAGTTGATCATCAAGAGGATCCCGCCAAATATGGGCGAAAAGAATAACGAAAATAACCTGATAGGCCACTTTGAGTAAAGTTCTACAGCGCCTTCCTGCTCATCTTCGTCCTGGATATCTTCGGGTTGCTCTTCCGGTTCGGTATACTGATCTTCCATGCTCCAAATATAGCTTAAAACCCTAAATTTGTGTTTCGTCAATTGATATTAGGTCTGAAAAGAATTTGTGAATAAACCATCGTTTGAAACCGGAGATATAATTTGGCCCGCGGTGATCGGCCTGATCATTATACAATTAGGTGTTAGTATGCTCATCTTTTTTGTTTATCCGTTTTTTATCTGGGCTTTTTTTGGAGAAGGTTCTGATAGTTTTTTGTATTCAAGGATAAACACGGTCGTTTATGTTGTATTCCCCGTTTTGTTACCAACCTTGCTGAACCTTTATCGTATTTACAAGGTAAAGAAAGATAAGAGAATTAGAACGGCAAAAGCTTATACATGTCTTGAAGCGGGTTTGTTGTTTACATATGCGCTAATGATGTTTTGGTGGGGTAGAACCCATAATTTTTATTTTTAATATTTTTTTTATGCCCGAAAAAGAAAAGCTGCGGATTGATAAATACCTATGGGCCATACGCATGTTTAAAACGCGTACCCTGGCATCGGATGCCTGCAAGGCCGGCCGTGTAAAGCTGGATGGCGCGAACATCAAACCATCGCACGAGGTGCGGATAGGCGAGGTGTACAGCATTGCCAAAGGCATCGAACGTAAAGTAGTAAAAGTAACCGGTTTGCTTGAAAACCGCACCGATGCCAAAACCGCCGTAATGTTTTATGAGGATATTACCCCGGTTGAGCAAACAACCGCCTTTAAATCCATGTTCCATGCCCCGGTGTTAAAACGTGATCGTGGCACAGGCCGCCCTACCAAACGCGACAGGCGCGAGATTGATGACCTGCAGGGTGGTTTTTTTGAGAAAAAAGAAGAAGAGTGATTTTTAACCACAGAGATCACGGAGGTTTGCACAGAGTACACAGAGCCATTATCAAATAAAATCTCTGTGTCCTCAGTGTGTTCTTTCTTTGTGGCCTCTGTGGTTAAATTGCCACCAGCACTTAACCCAAATCTGGGATTACCTTACTGAAGTTTTTACTTTGGTGGGATTCCACAATAAAATCCTCGTATTGCTGTATTACTTTTTCCCAGTTAAACTGGTCCTGTATCTTGTTCAGGTTGTTTTTTACCATCATGGTTTCGGGATCCTTGCGCTGCACGTTCTCAATCAGTTCGCGCACGTCGGCAGCGTCCGAAAAGTAGAACGCGTCGGTATTCAGCACCGATTTATTGAAGGGGTTATTATGCGCGGCTATCAGGGCTTCGCTGGCCATGGCTTCCAGCAAGGACGGGTTTGTGCCCCCAACGCTGTGCCCGTGAAAATACAGGTACGAGTTGTTTTGCAATTGACGCACCTTAGGCGTATCAAAGATCCCGCCCCTGAAGTTGATGCGCGCATCGCGCTCAAACTTATTGGTAATGTATTTGCCAAAGCGGTTATCGGTATTGCCCAGCACCTGGAATTGCTTGGTGGAGTTGCTGTTGTTGAAACCTTCCAGAATGCTTTCGATGTTATTCTCGGGCTCCATACGGGCCATCAGCAAAAAGTAATCTTCTTTTAAAGCATCTTCAGGAGTAAGCTGTTCACGCTCCTGGTCGGTAAATACTTCGGCACCGTAAGGGATATAGCTACTGCTGATATGATATTTGTCGGCCAGGTAGCTTTGTATCACTTTCGAATCGGATATGTAGTACTGGCTGTATTGTACGGCCAGGCGCTCGGCATACTTCAGGAAATTTTGTACCGGTTTTGAGTATTTGGAACGCTTCCACTCCATGCCATCCATGTTGGTAATAATGGTGCTTTTTTGCGGATACATCCATCCCCAAACCGAACTGCTGGTGTATCCCATGATCAGCACTACATCAAACTTTTGTTTCCGCGCATCCAGCAGGCAATTCATATCATAAACAAACTGACCTGCAGTGCCGATCAGGTATTCGGGATCGAAGCAGTGTTTGATTTTTACACCGTTCCAGGTGTCGCCACTATAAGGGTGATTATGCGAGTTGTACACCGTTACTTCGTGCCCGCGCTTAACAAGCCCGGCCGATACATATTCGGATATATGCTCAAAACCCCCGTAATAATTGGGGATACCCCTGGTGCCTAAAATAGCGATGCGTAGTTTCATAGCTGTAATAACAATAGATATAGTGCTGCCCCGTTCGCGGGTTTCTATAAGTTATTACGGCTTGAAAATTAGATGGGTTGCCTTGATTAATGTGTAAATGTTTTAGATGTGCAGATGTGCGAATGTGCAGATGTGCAGATGTTTTCAAAATGAGAAATGTGTACATTGAAAAATCATCTGCACATATGCACATCAGCATATTTGCACATTAATATTCCGTTTTACCCGCGCTGGTTTCCCAAAGACGGAAAGCCTGCAGGGCTTCATCGCGCAATAGTTGAACAACGGGCAGTTTGCGCTGGTCCATAGGCAGGTCGAGTTCATCGTAGATAAACTTATCGTCGAAACCAATAGCCGCGGCGTCGGCCTTGGTGTTGGCATAATAGATCTGATCGATACGCGCCCAATAGATAGCGCCCAGGCACATAGGGCAGGGTTCGCAACTGGTGTAAATAACGCAACCTTCTAAACTAAAACTGCCCAGTTCTTTACAAGCCAAACGTATGGCCGATACCTCGGCATGCGCGGTTGGGTCGTTAGTAGGGACTACCCGGTTGGCACTGCGGGCTACCACCATGCCATCCTTTACAATCACCGCGCCGAAGGGGCCACCCTGGCCCTGTACAACGTTATTCTCGGCCAATTCAATGGCCATGCGCATAAATTTATCGTGGTCTGTCATGTTTTTAGGTGTGATGGGTAATTTAACCACAAAGGTCACAAAGATTTTTCACAAAGAGCGCAAAGAAAAAATAAAGCTTTATTTACTTTACAAAGCTTTGTGGCCTTTGTGGTTCTCCCTTTGTGTTCTTTGTGGTTAAATCTTTAACCTTGCATCCCCAATAAAAAACCCCGGTCAGGCGACCGGGGTTCGTGTATCAAATTTATAATTGTTAGGCTAATTATTTCTTTTCGTAAGCGTCGTTCAGGCGTTTGATAACATCGGCAGTTACGTCGAGGCTTGGATCGCCGTACAGCATGGTGGTATTGCCGTTTTGGTAGGTCAAAACCATTTTGTAGCCTTTTTCTTTAGCGTAGGCTTTAGTGAACTCAACAATTTTGTCGTATAGTTTTTTCAACTCTTCCGATGACGCGTTTTGTACTTCAGCGCCGGCATTTTGCTGAAACTGCTGTAAAGCGGCCTGTTCTTTTTGCAAACGTTCGCCTTCCGATTTTTGCTGATCGGGGGTCATAGTAGCGGCGCGTTTTTGAGCGTCAACATACGAGCGCTGGAACGCCTGTTGCTTAGCCTGTACAGCGGCACGTGCCGAGTTATCTTTCTCTTCCAAACGCTTACGCATATCGATAGCGCCTTTATATTGGGCTGTCAGCGAATCCTGGTTAACGTATACAATGGTCGCTTTGCCGTCCACAGGAACAGCTGCTGTTGATTTTGTTTCGGTTGGGGTTTGTTTACAGGCAGTTACACCCGCTGCGATCGCCAGGCCAAAGGTGATCTTGGTTAAAATTGAGGCACTTCTTTTCATTACTTAGTTTCAAAAATTTTGACAAAGATAAACTTTCATTGCAAGTATCCTAATCTTTTGCAAGGTGTTTTAAACAAGCGTCATATTTATCCACAATTACACTAATCCGGCTTAAAATTCGTATTTTTGAAAGTTATACTATTTGATACTACATGAGCGAGGAAAACAAAGATAAATCCAATTATTCGGCAGATAACATACAGGTTTTAGAGGGTTTAGAGGCGGTACGTAAACGTCCGTCCATGTACATTGGCGATACAGGCGTTAAAGGTTTGCATCATCTGGTGTATGAGGTTGTAGATAACTCTATCGATGAGGCCCTGGCCGGTTACTGCGATACTATAAAAGTTACGATACACAAAGGCAATTCTATCACCGTTGAAGATAACGGCCGCGGTATCCCTACCGGTATCAATACCAAAGAGGGCAAATCGGCGCTGGAAATTGTAATGACGGTGCTGCACGCCGGCGGTAAATTTGATAAAGATACTTACAAGGTGTCCGGCGGTTTGCACGGCGTGGGTGTATCCTGCGTTAATGCGCTGTCTATCCACGTAAAAACCGTAGTGCACCGCGAGGGTAAGATCTTCACCCAGGAGTACGAGCGCGGTAAGCCACTGTTCGATGTGAAAGAGATCGGTGTATCTGACAAAACAGGCACTATCCAAACCTTTCAGCCCGACGAGGAGATATTCACCCAAACCACCGAGTACAAATATGATACGCTGGCAACGCGCCTGCGCGAACTGGCTTTCCTGAATAAAGGAATCACGCTGACGCTAACCGACGAGCGCGAAACAGATGATGCCGGCAATTTTGTATCGGATGTGTTCTTTTCTGAAGGTGGCCTGAGGGAATTTGTTAAATATCTTGATGGTACACGTGTGCCGATCATCCCCGAGCCGATCTATTTGGAAGGTGTTAAAAATGGCATCCCGGTAGAGATGGCTTTCCAGTACAACGATACTTACAGCGAGAACGTACACTCGTATGTGAACAATATCAATACCATCGAAGGTGGTACCCACGTTGCAGGCTTCCGTATGGGTTTAACCCGTACGCTGAAAGCTTATGCCGATAAAGAAGGACTGCTGAAGAACGTAAAGGTAGAGATCACCGGCGATGACTTCCGCGAAGGCTTGACCGCGGTTATATCGGTTAAAGTAGCCGAGCCGCAGTTCGAGGGCCAAACCAAAACCAAGCTGGGTAACAGCGAGGTGAGCGGTGCCGTGAACATTGGTGTAGGCGAAATTTTAGGTAACTACCTTGAAGAAAATCCAAGAGAGGCCAAAATGATCGTTCAGAAGGTGATATTGGCCGCTACTGCCCGCGCCGCCGCTCGTAAGGCGCGCGAAATGGTGCAGCGTAAAAGCGTAATGACTGGTTCGGGCCTGCCCGGTAAACTGGCCGATTGCGCCAACAGCGACCCCGCAGTTTGCGAGATCTACCTGGTGGAAGGTGACTCGGCGGGTGGTACCGCCAAGCAGGGCCGTAACCGCGATACGCAGGCTATCCTGCCTTTAAGAGGTAAGATCCTAAACGTGGAGAAAGCCATGGAACACAAGATCTACGAGAACGAAGAGATCAAGAACATGTTTACCGGTTTGGGTGTAAGCATCGGCACGCCCGAAGATCCAAAGGCGCTGAACATGACCAAACTGCGTTACCACAAGATCATCATCATGACGGATGCCGACGTGGACGGTTCGCACATTACCACGCTGATCTTGACCTTCTTCTTCCGTTACATGAAGGAATTGGTGGAATATGGTTATGTGTACATCGCCACGCCGCCGCTATACCAGGTAAAAAAGGGTAAAGAATTTGAGTATTGCTGGAACGACGAGCAACGCGACCTGGCCATACAACGCCTTAAAGGTGCCGGTAAAGAAGACAGCGTACACGTACAGCGTTACAAAGGTTTAGGTGAGATGAACGCCGAGCAGTTATGGGAAACCACCATGAACCCGGCCACCCGTACCCTGCGCCGCGCCACTATCGAAAACGCCGCCGAATGCGACCACACCTTCAGCATGCTGATGGGTGATGAGGTTGCCCCACGCCGCGCTTTTATTGAGAAGAACGCGAAGTACGCGAGGATAGATACGTAGGCACTGGCCAATGTGCAGATGTGAAAATATGCAGATATGCAAATGATAAAAAAGCGCTTCGGTTTACCGAAGCGCTTTTTGTTTGATACCTGTAGAGACACGATACTTCGTGTCTCCTTGTTGCAAGGTTTAATTATATTATGGGAGACACGAAGTATCGTGTCTCTACCATTGGTGCTTACTTCACCAATTCCAGCGCCTGCGCAAAATCGCCTATCAGATCGTCGGTATCCTCGATACCTACCGATAGGCGTACCATCGAATCGGGGATACCCATTTCAGCACGGCGTTCGGCGCCCAGTTCAAAAAATATGGTATGCGCCACCGGGATAGCCAATGTACGGGTATCGCCAAGGTTACTGCTTTTTACTACCAGTTGCAGGTGGTTCAGGAAGGCGAAGGTATCTACACCATCTTTCAGCGCGAAACTCATCAGGCCGCCAAAACGACTGAATAATTGTTTAGCCAAATCATGCTGCGGGTGGCTTTCCAAACCCGGGTAGTAAACTTTACTCACCAGGGGATGCGTTTCTAAAAATTTAGCTAAAGCCGCCGCGTTGCCGCAGGCCCGGTCAAGGCGTAAGGCCAACGTCTCCGAGCCTACCGATATATTGTGCGCTGCTTCGGGGGCAAGGGTGCCGCCGCCATCGCGCAGGCCGCGTTTGCGTATTTGGGCCATACCCTGCATAGCGGGTTTTATCTGCTCGCGAAGTATGGGAGCAATATTGTCGAATTTGGTCCAGTCGAACAGGCCGGTATCGGTTACGCTACCGCCTAAGGCGTTAGCATGGCCGCCAATATATTTGGTAAGCGAGTTGATGACCAGGCTGGCTTTCACGCTAACTGGTTTGAACAGGTAGGGCGATGTCATGGTATTATCTACCATATAGATCAGCCCTTTGTCAGCGCAGAAATCGCCAATGCGGGCAAGGTCGGCAACCTGTGTGGCCGGGTTGGCAATAGTCTCTACAAATACCATGCGGGTATTAGGCTGGTAAGCAGCCTTCACCTCATCAACAGAAGTAGCATCAACAAAACTAAACTGCAGGCCCACATCCGAAAGGGTTTGCATGATACTGCGGCTATTGCCAAACAGGTACGAGCTGGCGATGATATGATCGCCTTGTTTCAGCAATGCCAAAATAGAAGCCGTGATAGCCGCCATACCGGTCGAAAAACCGATGGTTGCCATACCATTTTCCATCTGGGTAACCTTATGCTCAAGCGCGGTAACGGTTGGGTTACCCTGGCGCGAGTAAGCATAGCCTTTAGCCTTATTTTGAAACACGTTCACAAGTCCCTGCACATCATCAAAACCCCAGGTTACCGCGGTGTGGATAGGTTGGTGCAACGCGCCGTGCTCAGGTTTTAAAAGTCTGTCAGAATGGAGTATGGTGGTGGTGAAACCTTTTTTATCGCTCATGGTATTTGTAAAAGGGCAAACTTAATATTTATTTTTTAAATGACGGTTGATTTAACCACAGAGAACACAGAGGTTTCACAGAGGACACAGAGATGTAATTTGCCCGCGCGAAAAAGTAACAAAAGCTCCGTATCCTCTGTGGTCAATTAACCACAGAGAACACAGAGATATACTTGTCCGTGAGAAAATTTTTATAAAGTAACAAAAGCTCCGTGCCCTCCGTGCTTCTTCTCTGTGACCTCTGTGGTTAAATCATCTTTAAATGCACATAAAAATTATATACATAATTTTCTTATGTATATAATAAAACTTTATATATTTGCTATATGAATGCAAACCCAATGCTGAAAGGCACCCTGCAAACCATCATCCTGAAATTGCTGGAGGATAACGACCGCATGTACGGTTACGAGATCACCCAAAAGGTAAAAGAGGCTTCGGCCGGAGAAATCCTGCTGACCGAAGGCGCCCTGTACCCCGCCCTGCATAAGCTGGAGGGCGAGGGCCTGCTGCAAACCACTACCGAAATTGTGGACGGTCGCGCCCGTAAATATTATAGTCTTACAGAAGAGGGCGGCAGAGAAGTAAGCAGTAAGCTTGACGAAGCCCGCGCATTTATTGAGCAATTGCAAAATGTGCTGAACTTAAAACCCGCTGTAAAATGAAAATCACATCAGAACAGGAAACTCACCTGCGCAAATACTTAAGGGATGCGATGCGTTACCGTGAAACGTGCGAAGAAGTGTACGACCATGTGCTTACCGCGCTTCAAAACAGGGGATATACCGGCACTTTCGAAGAAGCCGTTAACCAAATATTGCGCGAAGATTTTGGCGGTTACGATAACCTGCGCCAAATGGAAGACGATGCCAAAAACGCCGCGGTTAAAAGTGGTATCAGCAAGTACCTGGGCTTTTATATGGGTTATTTTAAATGGCCAAGGTTAATTTACGTATTGGTTTACGCTGCCCTTATTTACCTTTTTTTTGGCTACGCGCGATTAGCTATTATTTTAGAGGCAATGGTGGCCTTAACGGTAATTACACCCTGTGTATTATCGTTGATGAGGTATTACCAAATAGGCTATCGCTTTGGCGATACAAAAAGATCGGTACGGGATACGGTGTTTGCTAAAATAGCTATTGTGCCTATCCGCTTGTTTGTGCTGGGCACAATATTACTCACCATGTCTTTTGCGCAAGGGCATAATATCTGGACGGATCCCCATCCAATAGTGGTTACTATATTATTTGTGCTATCGAATATTTATCTCAGGGCATTTCTGGAACTATATCGCGATGAATTTAAAATAAGCCTGCAAGCATGATACTTAGAACCGAAGAAATAACCTGGGTAAGCGATAAACTAAATACTTATGATATCAAGTACCAGGAAGTATACGATGAGTTGAAGGATCACCTGCTTACGGCTGTTGAAAATATGCGCGCAGCTGGCGATGACCGGCATATAGAAATACTGTTTAATGAAGTGGTAAAAAAGCAATTTCCGGGCTATTGGCCATTCGAGGATATTGTAAAACAATACCAAACTGCATACCGTAACAGGATACGAAAAACCATGTGGGCCAATTGCAGGCATTACTTTAACTGGCAAACCGTCCCGTTAATGCTTTTACTAATGGTAGTCAGCTTTTATTTGCCAAATGTTAAAGCAGTTAAGGGATGCATGATGGTGTTGCTGCTACTGGTTAGTATTGTGCCTGTTGTGTATGTATATATCAAAGGCCGGCATATCCGCACCGATAAGGGGAAGCATTCTTTAACAAAAGGGTACATGATCACCGTTTCTAACCTGATGCTGGCTGTATTTAATTTGCTGGTCAACAGCATTAATCTGCTTGCGCCCGAATCGGCTTTAAGCCCCAGGTATTACCTGCCGACGGTGTGTATGTTTTTGCTCATCATTTCCTTTATTTATGGTTTAAGCTGCATTCGCGTAAGCAACCGCGAGTTTAAAATTGCCTGATGTATGAAACTGAACAAGGAACGACTACAGCATATCAGGGCTTCATCAGCAAGCGTGGCTTTACCCACTACGATCTGCAACTGGAGTTCATCGCTTTAAATGTGATGTTTCAAATTTACAATGCAGGCCACCAGTTTATGCTCAGCAATAATAGGTTGAGCGCTAACGTGATCTATTGGGTATGCGCTGTTTTTATCAGCTTTTCGGTTTTGTATTATTTGGCTATGCATAAAGTACAAAATGCCGCGCTTGATAATTGCCGCGAGTTGGAAGAGCAGTATCAGTTTACGGTAGGGAGTTAGTGTAGTGCATGCGCAAGTACCCCTGGCAAGTTGTCGAAATATTATACACTAAACCTGATCTCACTCGCCCCATAATCTATCACCGCGCTGTACTGCATCAATATATCGCCGCCAATTACCCCTAAAACTTCAGGATGGTTCATTTGCCGGTAGGCGATATTAATGGTAGACAGATCCAACACCGCTACTTCCATATTACGGATATGTAATGCGCCGATATACAGATCCGGTATCACGGCCGTGTATGATGCCATTTCGTTTGTCCCCAACCCGGTTGATAGTTTATCGCTGGCTAATATCAAAGCATCTTCATGCACCTCCAGCTGGGCTTTATCAAAAGCGGTTTTAGATGCGCCGGTATCTAAAACCACAGTATAGGTTTGGCCGAATAGCTGAATATCCAGTAAGGGATGATAACCATCGCCGTTAAGTTCGATAATGCGGAGGGGGTGGGTCATGCTAATGTGCAAATATGCAGATGTGCGAATATGCAAATGATTTTTAAATGTTCGATATGTTGAGATCATTTGCACATCTGCATATCCGCACATTCGCTCCGTCATCTGCACATCTGCACATCTGCACATTCGTTAAAACGGATACCCAATTGCCAAATTAAACACCCCTGCCCTCGAATCGAACCTGAACTTCTGTCCGTCGGGCAACCATGGTTTTAATACCGGGAAGCCGAAATCGGTACGCAGTACTAAAACGGTCAGGTCAAACCGCAGGCCGAAACCTACGTCGGCGGCTATCTGGCTCAGGAAGTTTTTACCGAAGGCGCCGCCGGGTAAACCGGCATGCGAGTTAAGGTTCCAGATATTACCGGCATCAACAAACAGAGCGCCATTAACTATGCTGAATAGTTTTGGGCGGTATTCGATATTGGCCTCCAGCTTAATATCGCCCGATTCATCAGGCAAAAAGCTGCCTGCGCTGCCAGATGATGTGGCGTTATAAGTGCCCGGGCCAACCGACCTTGCCGGGAAACCGCGCAGGCTGTTTGTCCCGCCAATAAAGAACTGCTGGCTGTAAGGCATAATGGTAGAGTTGCCAAACGGTATCCCCAAGCCAAACATCATACGCATAGCGATGGAGCTGTAATAGCTGGTTTTGTGGTAAAAGCGGATCTCGTTCTCCAGTTTTACATACTGGTTGTAATTAGCGCCAAATACCTGGCGCACCTTACCCGCTAAAGTATCCGCGCCCGACAGCACGCCAAGGGCCAGCGCCGAAGTACTGATCTTACCGTTATAATACAGCGAGTTGATGCGCTTATCTTCGGTAGTGTTAGTAAAAGTGTAGCTGTATGACGGGCCAAAGGTTAGCTGGTTATCAATAACGTGTTTCAGCGTAGGGTTGCCCGTGGCGGTAATGGTATCTTTATATTTTTGGCTTACATTGGCCGCGTTTACATAAGTGACATTGGTGATATTCAGCTCGTGCGATCGGTGCAGGTTTTCCTTCCACTGATAGCCCCACGATCCGCTAAACGAGTTAAGCGAATACAAAGAAACCCGGTTGGTAATAGCATATTGCAGCGCCAGATTGGTATGCGGCACAAAGGCGCTGCTATTGGTAAAATTAAACGGACTGATAAACCGCGGCCACGAAAGACTGGTATTTACACCGGCCTGGTAAACATTGCTGCCGCTATTCTGTCCCGATACCTGCACATCGGTACTACCAAACAGGGATACGGTCAGTAGTTCCGCGCCTTTAAAGGCATTGCGGTTGCGCCAGCTCAGGTTAACCTGCGTACCCGTAAAGTTGGCCGATGTGGTGCGTCCCAATACCTCAAACTGCAAGGATTTACGCTGATAGGGGGTAAGGAAATAAAACACATTCAGCTTCGGCGAGTCAGTCTTTACATCCTCAAAACGGTTCTTCACAAATTTAAACGGACCTAATTCAATAAAGCGGTTCAGCGCCTTGTTATGCTCGGTACGGCTGTAGGTGCTGCCAGGCTGAAATTGTACTACCTGTTTAAAAACAAAATCGCGCACGTATTCGCGTTTTTGCACCACGTAATAATTGCGGTAACGTTCGGCCTTATCCAGCATCAGCGAGGTATCCCGCAGGGTATAGTTGGGGTAAATGTAAATGTTATTGATGCTGTAGATGCGACGGGCACGGTCGGCGGTCTCGGGTTTCACCTCAACCGTAACATCCAACTGGTGGTTGGCTATCGGGGTATCTATCCGCATGATAAGGTCCTCGGGCGCGAAATAATAGAACCCTTCTTCCTTCAGGCGGGCATCTATACGCACACGCTCGGCTTTAATGATATCCAGGTTATAGTTATTGCCGGGCACCAGCAGGGTCTCTTTGGCGGTACCGGCCACGGCGGTATCCAAATCGGTCTTTCCTTTAGGGAAATTGATGTTGCGGATACTGTACGATGGCCCCGCGTATACATTAAATACGGCTTTGGCGGTCTTTCCCTTGCTTACGGTATCGCCGCTGGTTTGCGCCAAAAAGAAACCCTCGTTTTGCAAACGGTTCTGCATGATCTGGCTGTTGCTGTTCACATCAACCGCGCCTATCAGTACCGGCGGTTCGCCCCATTTGCTGAAGATCTTTTGGATAAAGTTACGGCGGGCGTGGGTTTTATTATAGATCCACAACTTTACCCGCAAACCCAAAATGCTGGAATTGGGCACCGGCCGCACCAGTCCCTTCATTTCATTGGCTATGAATTTCTGGTCGCTTTTGGTCAGTTCGTTGGTATCTACCTTTACTTCGGGGCCTGTATACAGTTTTTGGTTGTTTACCAAATATTTGGTATTACTGCAGGCACTGGCCAGCATAGCCAGTATAATTAAATATATAAACCGTTTACCCATGTTACATTGTAGTTGTTTGCAGGAACTGGTCTTGTTGAAACACGTCGTCCTGCTTATTCATGATGATGCTATCCTCCTTCAATTCACCCTCATCGTTATTCAATTCATCAGGCGGATTATTTTTTTGTTGTTCCTGCTGTTGCTTTTGCTGGTCTTGTTGTTGCTGCGCCTTTTTATCGGTCGAATCCTGCCTGGCCTTATCAACCGCTTTATCCACTTTGTCCTGTTCTTTCACTTCCTTCTTCAACTGCTTTTCTTCCTGCGTGCGTTTGCGGAAGATCTGGCTGAAGCGATTATAATCAACCGTGAGCGTAAAGGCTACGCCGGTCTCTATCACCTCGCCCTGTATCACTACGTATTCATCCTTACGGTAAGCACGCAGCGCGTAACGGCCATCCTTACTTAGCTTGTAACCTACCGATACGTTGCCCGCAATATTGGTGGCTTTTTGGCCTGGCTGGTTGTTACCTTCCAAATTAAAGTTGTTGCCCACGGTAACTGTCAGGCGGTCGTTCAGGAATTGTTTCGATAACCCTACATTCAAATCTGTACGGTTTTGCGCGGTACCGGTAGAGTAATCCGCACCCGATTCCAAATCGAAGCTCAATGCCACCCCGCCGATCAGGTCGCTGGCCAGTTTATTCAATTGGTCGGATAGCAGGCTGCTCACGCTATTGCGGATAGTACCGTTTATACTGGTGCCCGGACCCTGACTGGCCAGCGGGTTATCGCCAATAAAGTGGCCCAAAACCAGCACGCCCAATACCTGTTTGTTCAATTCGTTAGGGTCTTGCCGCACCTGCGCCAACCTGTTGTTCACGGTGTTGATCACATCGTTAGATATCATGTAGTTATCTTCGGGCAGTGTGATATCAAAGGTGATCACCGGTGCCATCAACTGGCCCTTCAGCATCAGGTTTACGTTGAAAGGCAATTTTTGCTTGTACATGGTACGCTGTGTTTCATCGCCGGTTAGGCCCTGTTCTACCAGGTCAATCGGCGGAACCTTGGCTATGTAAACAGCGGTCAGATCAATATCGGCGGTGGTCGGGTCGCCAGTCCAGGTGATGGTGCTGCCCTTTTTAAAATCGAACTTGCGGTTAACTGTGGCGTACGATAGGGTGTACGAACCCTCGTTAACGGTATAAGTACCCGTCAGGTTGATCTTGCCGCTTGGGTCGATGCCCGCGTTCAGTTGCGCGTCGCCTTTAATGTGCACCACATCGCCGTTGCGTTCATCAATTACAATGTTAAAGTTGGCGTTCTTATCTACGTTGATGGTTGCTGAAACATCCATCCCGGTAACATCCGATTTCTTCAGCGAATCCAGCTTTTTAGCCAGCATGATCGAGTCCATCTTCGGCGCGTTTGCATTGGCAAAGTACACCACGCCCTTCCGGTCTTCAATGGCCGGGTCGTTGGTGGGTAGTACAATGGTCATGTCGGTCTTATCGTTTACCGTAAGCGTAGCATCAACCACCGGCTTGTTCATATCGCCGCGGATCTTGATGCGGCTATCCAGGTAAAGCTTGCCATAATACAAATGGTTATCGGACTGGGTAGAGTTGATCACCCTGAAATTATCGGTATTGATATCCAGCCCGAAGCGGAAATCGGTAAAGGTTTTGGTGTATACCGTGCCTGTAACCACGGCCTTATTTCCGACGGAATCGATCAGCGTAAAATCGTTAAAACGGATGCCATCGTTATTAAAGGTGATGGTCTCTTTCTGCATCCGGAAGTAAGAGTTGAGCATGGATACATTGAAGCCCACCTGGTTAAAATTAACATCGCCCCGCACCTGCGGTTCGCTTGGCGAACCGGTAATTTTCAGTTGCCCGGTAATATCGCCGCTGGCCCTGCGGATGGCGCCGAAGCTAAAGCCTTCGATGCTTTTCATTTTCAGTGTAACAATGTTCAGATCCATATCCAGGCGGCTTTCGGGCGCGGTATAGTACAAACCTTTCAGCGTTACCTGGTTGCCTTTGCCGGTAATGTTCACATCGGCAGCGTAGGCGTTTTCGGTTTGGTTGTTCACTTTTATGGCGATGTTACCTACTGTATCACCCTTGAAATTGAAGTTGCCGATATTCATATCCGCCACAAATTGCGGCGACTTTTGAAAATTGCTGATCTGCGCGTTACCATTAATGACACCACCTACCAGCAGCGAATCCTGCTGGGCTATCTTGGTCAGTGTTTCGATACGGAAATTGCTGAAGTTGACATTGATGGGCGAGTTATACTCGGTCGAACTGCTATTCAGGCTCAGCACCTGGTTACTGTTAGATATGCTGAACTCGCGCGCCAGGATACCCTGACCACCAAATTGCAGGGCGTTGTTAGGGTTAACGGTCCATGGGGTATAATCAAACATCAACCCGTTCTGCAAAAAGCTGAACTGGTACTCGTTAGGCATAGCGGTAAACACGCCGGCAAGGCGGTAACGCTCTTTTTTCTTAGCATCGCGCACCTGTACACTTACATTCAGTTTGTTGTTTTGGGCGTTGCCGGTAATGCTGGGGTAAAGCAGATCGAGCGAGGTGCCTACTTTCACTTCATCAACCGTTAGGGCATAGTTCAGCGCGTTGTTACTGGTGTTGATATTCAGCTTGCCATTAGTTACCGTATTGGTGCCATAAACTACTTTCGGCATGCTGCCGTTCACCAGCAGCTCGCCGGTATTGCTGTCAAATTTACCGCTGATGTTTACCGGGTTCAATTGTTTAAGGTCGGGCACAAACTTGGTAAGCAGCGGTGTTTTGATCACATGCAGATCAAAAGTGAACTGCTGCGGCGAGTAGGCCGGTTTAAGCGGTTTGTTATTCTTCAGCTTAACGCGATTGGTGGAATCTATTTTAGCCCTTGCCGCTGCCGTAGCGCCACCGGCCATATTGGTATCATAATATTTATTGATCACATCCTGTAGCGCCGGGCCAACCTGGGTTAGCTTGTATTTGCCGCTCATGTGGGCGGTAAGCATAGGCAGTTTTAATAACAAGGTGCTGCTATCGGGCGTAGCGGTTGACACCAGACTTACGGTATCCAGGTTAATGCGTTCGCCTTTGTTCACCAGCAGCATATCGGTTAAAAGTATCTTACCGTTCAGGTAATCAGGGTCGGCGGTAGGCACATCGGCCACCAGCTTGCCATGGAAACGCAGCGGGTCTTTCACAAAGCCCAGTTTTTGCAGGTCGATGCTATCCACCATCACAGTGCCTTTCACCGATGGATATTTCTTGTTCAGGTTAGCGGCCAGATCAACGTTAAAGTTAATGTTGGGGTCTTTCATGCGGGCGTTCACCACGTAGCTGCCGTTGGTAGCCGTGCCTTTCATCACCAGGTTCTTATAGGTATAGCCTTTTACATAGGCGCTGGCTACATCTCCGCTAAACTGAAGGCTCAGGTTCTTAGGGTCTATGCCGGTGCCTTTCACGTGGGCCGTAGCGGTAACCAGGCCAACCATTTGTGGTTGCTTAGTTAGTACACCCACATTAAGGTTATTCATTTTAACATCGGCTACGTAGCTTTCGCGGCCTTTGCGAGCGCCGTTGTAGGTGGCGTTCAGGTCGGCGGCGCCTAAGCTACTGCGCAGGTTAAGTTTGGTGCTAAAGTTGGTCATGCCGCCCTTGAAAGTACCCTTCAGGTTCATATTATCGGGGATGCTCACACTGGTCGGGATAGTCCCCGGCGGCACCAGGCGGGCAATATCGGTACGGGTGGTGGTAAAGTCTTTAATGTTCAGGTCGGCATAAACCTTGTTCACATCGGGCAGGCCTTTTATCACCGCCGAAGCCTTGATGTGGGTATGCCCCAGGCCGGTTACTTCTAAATTAGGAATATTGAGGTTGCTTACCTTACCCATCACGCGGCCATTAATTTTAAATACCGAATTAGGCGAACTTTTAAACGGTTCTATCTTAGCCATATCTGGCATCAGCAGCAGCACATCTTTCAGGTTAAGCTTGCTGCCATCTAAATTGGCGTTGATGGTTAGCGCGCCAATGTTTTTGGTCAGTGCATCCAGCGATGGATAGCCGATATGTACCTGTTTTTGCAACACTGTGTTCGGCGTTTCCAGGTACATATCGTTCAGGTATGCATTTTTCGGGCCGTAGAAGAAAGCCGTGTGGAACTCTTTGATACGTAATCCGCTTTTTTCGTCAAATGTCAAAGCGCTGATCTTGCCCGAAATGGTATCGGGGTTGTAGGCAAAATTGTTTATCTCACTGTTCAGCCCGCGGATGTTCATGTGGTTAAAGTCCAGACCACGGGCGATAGGTTTAGCCGCGTTATTATCAAACTGGATATTATCGTTAATTAAACTCAGTTTGGCCAAATTCACCGCCCAGCCTTTGTTGCTTCCCGGGGCGGTAATAATGGTATCTAACTTTTTAACGGTTTGCGCCACGGCTTTGGCTACCGTTTTAGGTTTGGCCAGTTCCAATGCGGCACGGGTATCGTTAAGGGAGATGGATTTGATGCCTACCTTTTGGTTCTTCAGGTCTATCTTGTCCATCTCTACCAGTAGTTTGCCCAAATCCATTTGGGTGCTCATCTCGTTGGTACGGTAATCCAGTTTTATCTTCGATATATCGATGGTGCCCAGGTTAATGGTCATGTTCAGCGGCTTCACGGCCGTATCTATGGTAGCCGCCTGCCCTATCGATGACCCCACCTGTGTTTGAATAATGCGCGCGTTCAGTCCCGAAAGGTTGATCTTAGGGATGGTGAACTTCATTTTATCCAGGTCGAAATCCTTAATGCGGGTATCAAAATGGCCCAGCAAAAACCGCACATCGTTACCGGTAGTTGAATCTTTATAAGCGACATGGATCTGATCGAGAATGATCTTATCCAGCGAGAACTTCATGGTCGAGGTAGTATCGGCAGGCTTTACCTCTTTTTTTTGTTCGCCTGCGAATGCTTTGATAATGTAATCGAAATTGAAAACACTGTCTTTACCGCGGTTAACCTTTGCGGTGATGCCCTTCAGGTTGATCTCGTTTATTTCTACTTTGTTGTTCAAAAGTTTAAACAGGCTGATGTCTACTTTCAAGTTCTCGCCGGCTATCAGGGTGTCCTTTTTCTGGTCTTCAAAATATACGTTCTCCAGCACGATCAGCTTAGGCAGGCCCAGGCTCAAGTGGCCTATCTGCACCTTGGTATGTATCTTGCCCTGCACATAATTCACCACTTTATTTTTAGCAAAATTTTGCACGGCAGGCACCTGTATCAATATCACCACCAGCAGCACCAGGAATAGTACACTCGCGATGATCCACAGGATAGTTTTAAGGGCTATACGTCCAAATTTTTCCAAGTCTTAGTTTTTCAAAGGGTTGATGTTGTGTTATGGCCCGCCGGTTGATGCGATAGCTTGCGATAACGTTAAACTATTTTGTGCTGCCTTGAACAGGCTACACAGTTTTTTGAACAATGCTTACAGCTAAGTTGTTTGGAAAATAAGACAATTTTTGAGGGGATTTACTTTATCAATCTACTATTTGCTTTGTGCTGATACATTTTAATTCCGTAACTATGTAGAACCGGACCTGATAAGTTAAGTAACACTGCCTGAAAAACCTTATGCCTTTTAACATGCCGCCCCTGTTTTACTTAGATAACTATGGCAATATTTGTGTTAACGCTATTGTTCATTGCTCAAACGTAGTTGTGCCGGTTCTTTTTATCCTGCATTTTTTTAAGATTAAACTTCCTGTTTTAAATTCACAAACGCTCATAACAGCGGTAAATACTGCTATGTTAATCGGCGCCTTATTGTTTATTGTAAAAAGCATTGTTTGTATGTTTTTGGCGTGGTATTCAGCCGCCTCGTACTGGCAAATGTGGGATCCTGTAATGCTTGCGGGGGGAATGATATTACCCCAATTATTTTGGTTCAGAAAGCTTCGGCACTCGATAATGTGTGGTTTGATAGTTGCAGGTTATAATATCATCTTATACATCCTCACCTGGCATCCCGCTCCTGAACCCGAACCCGGATGGCATGTTACGAATACGCCCTGGTATTATCACTTTCAATCGGCGTTTATTTATGTGCTCATTGTATGGTGTATTTATTGGATTATCAGCAGGCGCGAGGCAAGGCGAAAAACTTTACCAACACAATAGTCTCCTGATTATATAGATACATAAGTGGAAAGAGACACGAAGTATCGTGTCTCTACACGTATTACCGGCTAAATACTGACCCACAAGGTCATTTTCAAGATACGCTGTCTATATGATCAATACGCCAAAGTAGAGACACGATACCTCGTGTCTCTTTGATATATGTATCTGGATTATTAAGAGACACGAAGTATCGTGTCTCTACACGTATTACCGGTCATAATATCCACCCCACCGTAATTTTTCCACAAGGCACTAACCAACCACTGTTTTTTGATAAATTTGTTATCCGCATAACGATATTAGTGAAGTAGTTTTACCATGCCCGATTTCTCTCATTTACACGTACATACACAATTCTCCCTGTTAGACGGGGCGGCCGATATTTCCAAGCTTTACAAAAAAGCCGCGACCGATGGGATGAAAGCACTGGCCATTACCGATCATGGCAACATGTTCGGCGTGTTTAAATTTGTGGCCGAGGCAGGCAAGCATAATGTAAAACCTATTGTAGGCTGCGAATTTTACGTAGTGGAAGACCGCCATAAAAAGCAGTTCACTAAAGAGAATAAGGACGTGCGCCGACACCAGCTTTTGCTGGCTAAAAACGCCGAAGGTTATAAGAACCTGGTAAAACTATGCTCGCTTGGTTATATGGAAGGCCTTTACAGCAAATGGCCGCGTATTGATAAGGAACTGATCCTTAAATATCACAAAGGATTGATCGCTACTACCTGCTGTATTGGCGCTTCGGTGCCGCAGGCTATTTTAAGGCAGGGTGAAGAAGAGGGTGAAAAAGAGTTTAAATGGTGGCTCAACCTGTTCGGCGAGGATTACTATATCGAACTGCAACGCCACGAGATACCCGAGCAAACCATTATTAACAATGCATTGCTCAAACTGGCAAAAAAGCATAATGTTAAGGTGATCTGCTCTAACGATTCGCACTACGTGGATCAACAGGATAGTAACGCGCACGATATTTTGCTGTGTGTGAATACCGGCGATATGCAGAGCACGCCCATAGCAACCGACGAAGAAGGCGGCAAGGGCTATCGCTTCGGCTTCCCGAACGACCAGTTTTATTTTAAAACCCAGGCCGAGATGGGGCAGCTGTTTCACGACCTGCCCGAATCATTAGATAATACCAACGAGATAGTAGATAAGGTAGATGTGCTGAAGCTGAAGCGCGATATCATGCTGCCCAACTATCCCATCCCGCCCGAATTTAAGATACACGACGGTGCCGAGTCGGACACGCTGAACCAGTGGGAGTACCTGAAGCACCTTACCTTTACCGGTGCCAAAGAACGTTATATCGATATCAGCGCCGAAGCCGAGGAACGTATCAACTTCGAGTTGTTCACCATCCGTACTATGGGTTTCGCGGGTTACTTCCTTATCGTGGCCGACTTTATTAAGGCCGGGCGCGATATGGGCGTATTCATTGGTCCGGGCCGTGGTTCGGCAGCGGGATCGGTGGTGGCCTATTGTATCGGCATCACCAATATCGACCCGATAAAATACAACCTCCTGTTCGAAAGGTTCCTGAACCCAGATCGTAAATCGATGCCCGATATCGATACAGACTTTGATGACGAGGGCCGCCAAAAGGTGATCGATTACGTAGTTGACAAATACGGCAAGAACCAGGTAGCGCAGATCATTACCTACGGTAGTATGGCCGCGCGCACCAGTATACAGGATGTGGGCCGTGTGCTGGATATGCCGCTGAGCGATGTGAACCAGTTGAAAAAGCTGGTACCTGACACATTGGGTATCAACCTGAAACAGGCGATAGAACAGGTACCCGAACTACAGGAGATCTACAAAAGCAAAGACCTGAAAGGCGTAGTACTGCGCGAGGCCGAAAAGCTGGAAGGATCTATACGTAATACCGGCGTACACGCGGCGGGCATCATCATCGCACCCGATGACCTGACCACCATCGTGCCCGTAGCTACCGCTAAAGATTCGGACCTGCTGGTTACCCAGTATGATGGCCGTGTGATCGAGGACGCGGGCGTTATCAAGATGGACTTTTTGGGTTTAAAGACCCTTACCATTATTAAAGGCGCGCTGCGCATGATCAAGCAGAACCATGGCGAGGATATTGATATTGATGCCTTACCGCTTACCGATCAGCTTACTTTTGAACTTTACCAACGCGGCGATACCAACGGTACGTTCCAGTTTGAAAGTGATGGTATGCAAATGTACCTGCGCGATTTGAAGCCCGATAAATTTGAGGACCTTATTGCCATGAACGCCCTTTACCGCCCGGGGCCGATAGAGTATATCCCTAACTTTATTAACCGTAAGCACGGCCGCGAGCCAATTACTTACGATTTACCCGACATGGAAGAATACCTGGCAGAAAGCTATGGTATCACCGTGTACCAGGAACAGGTGATGCTCCTCTCGCAAAAATTGGCCGGCTTTAGTAAAGGCGATGCCGACGTTTTGCGTAAGGCCATGGGTAAAAAGCAGATAGAGGTACTTAATAAAATGGAAGCCCAGTTTATGGACGGTGCTATGGCCAAAGGCCACCCCAAAGATAAACTGACCAAAATATGGACCGACTGGAAAGCCTTCGCGCAATATGCGTTCAACAAATCGCACTCTACCTGTTACGCGCTGGTGGCTTACCAAACCGCCTGGTTAAAGGCACATTATCCTGCCGAATACATGGCATCGGTATTGAATAACCAGAACAGTATCGATAAAATTTCTTTCTTTATGGAAGAGTGCCGCCGCATGGGCGTGCCGGTACTTGGCCCGGATATTAACGAGAGCGGTAACTCGTTCGCCGTAAATAAAAAGGGCGAGGTACGTTTCGGGCTTTCTGGCGTAAAGGGTGTGGGTGAAAAAGCGGTAGAAAGCATTATTGAAGAACGCGAAGCCAATGGCCCGTATAAAACCGTTTATGATTTTGCCCAGCGCAGCAATGTGCGTACGGTCAATAAAAAATCGTACGAAAACCTGGTTTATGGCGGAGCCTTTGATGCTTTTAACCTGCACCGCGCGCAATTCTTCGCTAAGACGGAAAACGGTATCCTGACAGGTATCGAACGCCTGATCAAATATGCTAACGATTACCAAAATACGCAAAGCAGCTCGCAATCATCGCTGTTTGGTGGCGGGAGTGATATTGCGTCGTTTATCCCTGAACCTGCCATGCCGGAGTGCGAACAATGGGCGCTGATAGAGAAACTGAAGTTTGAAAAGGATGTGATCGGCATTTACCTTACCGGGCACCCGCTGGATAACTATAAGCTTGAACTGGTAAAATATTGTAACGCGCGTGTATCCGACCTGAAGACCATGCAAAAAGCCCGCTCGGCAGAGGGTGGAGAGGACATTATGACCGCCTTTGCCGAACTACGCAAAAAAGGCGAACTGTGCATTGGCGGCTTGATGGCTAACGTACAGCATAAAACCACTAAAACGGGTAAGCCATTCGGTACTTTTGTATTGGAGGATTATAACGATAGCTACGAATTTGCGCTGTTTGGCGATGATTATATTAAATTCCGTAACCTGCTGGGCGAGGGCTTTTTTGTGCAGGTAAGAGGGAATATCGAAGAGAAGTTCCGCCAAAAGGATAACTGGGACCTGCGTATCAACACCATTAACCTGCTATCCGAACTGCGCGACCGCTTTACCAAATCCATCACCGTGATATTGGATCTGCATGTGCTAAGCAGCCAACTACTGGAAAGTCTGGAAGCCATGGTACAGGTAAATAACGATCGTTATCCTAATAAAAACTGTACGCTCCGTTTCCAGGTACGCGACCGTGAGGAAGCCCTGTTGGTTGATTTGCCATCAAAAACTTACAAGGTAAACCCAAGCGACGACCTGTTAGAAGATATTCAGGCGTTGACGAATATGGAGGCGGTACTGGCGTAGTTATTGAATTGCACGGTGAAGCGTCCACGCTTCTCCGTATTTCTAATTAAGCGTCCACGCTTAATTTTTAAGTTTGTATATATTGAAGTTGTTGATAAAAATAATACTTCGGATTAAATTAAGCGTGGACGCTTAATTAGGAGTTGCGGTAAGCGTGGACGCTTACCGCTGCACAGGACTTACTGCTGCATATAATAAACCGCGCCCGGTGAAGCGTCCCCGCTTCACTGAAATTCTAATTAAGCGTCCACGCTTAATTTTTACTTGCGATATAAAAGTGAAATCTGCATTTTTATAAAAATGTCACGCACTGCACCAACCGATGAACTTTATTTTGTTACCCTAACTATAACCAACTGGATAGATCTTTTTACAAGGCGGATCTATAGCAATCTAATCATAGAAAATTTAGCATATTGTCAAAAGAATAAAAAACTCAATATCTATGCCTACGTATTAATGACCAATCATTTGCATATTGTAGCCAATGTTGAAGACGGTCGGTTGGGGGATGTTCTCCGCGATTTTAAGACCTACACATCTAAACAATTGTTTAAACTGATAGAGGATAATTTGCAGGAAAGTCGACGGGATTGGCTGTTAAGATCATTTGAATGGGCAGGAGCAAATAATCCGCGGAATGCTCATCATCAATTATGGCAAAATGGAAATCATCCTGTATTATTATATTCGGCCGATGTTATACAGCAAAAGATAGATTATATTCACAATAATCCGGTTAAAGCGGGTTTTGTAGGTTCGGCCCACGAATATTGGTATAGTAGTGCTAATCCGGATAGTCCTTTAAAGATTATTGTTTGAGATTAAATTAAGCGTGGACGCTTAATTAGGAAAGCAGTGAAGCGTGGACGCTTCACTGTGCCGTTTTTACGCAGCGGTAAGCGTCCACGCTTACCGCAACTTCTAATTGAGCGTCTACGCTTAATTTAAAATAACTCACACATTCCTATCCTCGATCATCTTAAAAAACTGATCGCGGTAGGTATCGCCCACAGGGATCACTTTATCGCCGATAAAGATACGGGAACGCTCAATACTGTCAATTTTGTTAAGCGCTACGATGTAAGATTTATGCACCCGCACAAAATGCCGATCGGGCAGGGCATCTTCCATCTTCTTCATATTTTGCAGGGTAATAATGCGCTCGGCCGTGGTGAAAATGGAGATATAATCTTTCAGCCCTTCAATATAAAGAATATCGTGCAGGTAAACTTTCTGAATTTTATGTTCGGTTTTAACAAAGATAAAATCGTGCGAGAAATCATCCTGTGGTTGTGCAGGGGCGGCTACCACAATTGGCTGCTGTTCCGATGCCGGGGCTTTGGTTGCCGGCTGTATAATGCTTTGGGCCTTTTGTGCCGATTTAAAAAAGCGGTCGAAAGCGATGGGCTTCAACAGGTAGTCTATCACATCCAGTTCGTAACCCTCCAGTGCATATTGCGGGTAGGCGGTGGTTAATATCACCTTGGCCTTACCGTTGGCTATCCGCAAAAATTGGATGCCGGTCAATTCGGGCATTTGCACGTCGAGGTAAACCAGGTCAACCCCGCCATCCTGCACTATGGTGAGCGCTTCAATAGGGTTGGTGGTGGCTTTTACCAGCGTTAAAAAAGGTGTTTTAGCTATATAATCCTCGATGATATGTAGGGCCAAAGGCTCATCATCAACTACCAGGCATCTGATCATGCTATAAAATTAATGATAATTCGCAAGTATAGGTATCGGCATCGTCATGAATTTCTAAATTGTAATTGCCGGGGTAAAGCAGATCTAAACGACGCTTTACATTATGCAAACCAATTCCACCAGACGAATCGCGGTTGTGGGCATGCTTTTTATTTTCCATGTAGAACGACAAATGTCCATCCGAAACATTAATGATCAGTTTGATGGGATGTGCTGAATCATTAGCTACGCCATGTTTAAAGGCATTCTCGATAAAGGCGATAAGTAGGAGCGGGGCTATCCGCTGACTCGTTACCGCACCGTTCACCTCCAGGTCTACGTAAGCTTTGTTACCAAAGCGTATCTTTTGCAGGTCGATATAGTTTTGCAGGTAGGTAAGCTCTTTGGCCAGGTCCACCTTGTTATCGTTACACTCATAAAGCATATAACGCATAATTTCCGATAGCTTCAGGATGGCCTCGGGCGTAGTATCCGATTTTTGATAGGCCAGCGAATAGATACTATTTAGTGAGTTGAACAGGAAATGCGGGTTGATCTGCGAGCGCAGGAATGAAAGTTCGGCGGTGAGGCGCTGGTTTTCCAAATCGCGTTGCACACGTTCGTTGGTGAACCAATCTACGGTAAACTGCAGGATGATACTAAAAATAATGAATAGTATACTGGTGATGAACGTGCTGAAAAAATACGATACGAAGTGTAGTTCTTCGTGTTCCATTTTTTCGTTAGGTACCTTAGGGTGCATCACATCCCATAACTGTGTAGAGAAGCCATACTTGATGAGCCCCACAGCTATAGTTGCTGCCAGTAAACTCAGGAAATAACGTTTGTATAGCTTTTTATCAAGAAAACGCGGGATAAGAATAAGGTAGTTAAAATAAAACAAGTTAATATTGATACAGCCGAATAATACAAACGCTACCAACAGCGTTTGCATAGGTATTTTGCTGTTGTTATGCGCAATAAATACCAAAAACGCGGTAGCGCATATCCAAAAAAGCGAGTGCCCTAATATTTTCCAGCCTTTTTTCATTGGATTAAATGTATATATAAAGACATTTAAATGACTTAGAATTTATATGTACCCCCTGTTTTTTTCGATGAACTGGCAATTATGATCGATGAACTGGTCGGCAAGGTTATTTAACCGTTCATCTATAAACACCGACAGTTGGTCTAAATGTTTTTAGCAGGTTAAACCTTTGGTGTTCCTTTGTATCATCAAAACAATCACAACACCATGAAAAAGTTAATTTCAAACTCAAACCCTTTTATCCTGATACTTATACCGGTATTATTTGCCATGGTAATGGGAGTAAGCTACCAGTTTGAACAAAAAGCCGGCGCCGAAGTAAAACAGATGGGCCAGCTAAATGTAAAACAGTCTACCTCATTATTTTTTAAAGGTGTAACTTTGGTTAAAACAGTTTGCACCGTAGCAAAACAAAACGTATGGTAATAGAAACCCAGGGGCTAACCTTCAACTTCGGTACACAAACCGTTGTTAAGTCGCTATCGTTACAAGTCCCCGAGGGGAGTATATATGGTTTTCTTGGCCCAAATGGCGCCGGGAAAACCACTACTATTAAATTACTGCTCAACCTGCTGAAAACGCAGGAGGGCGATATCAAGATCTTCGGGCTTGATTTTAAGAACCACCGCACCGAAATACTCTCTCAAATAGGCTCACTGATAGAGCAGCCTGCTATTTACGCCCACCTTACCGGCCGCGAAAACCTGATGAACCGCGCCATGCTACTGCAAGTGCCCGAAAGCCGGGTAGATGACATGCTGAAACTGGTGAAACTAAGCCAGGCCGGCGGTAAAAAAGCGGGCAACTACTCATTGGGAATGAAGCAGCGCCTGGGTATAGCCCTGGCCATGCTGTCGGACCCTAAGTTGCTGATGCTGGATGAGCCGACCAACGGCCTGGACCCTAACGGCATCATCGAGATCCGCGAATTGCTGATCCGCTTGGTGAACCAGCATAAAAAGACCGTTTTTATATCAAGCCATTTACTGGCCGAGATTGAGCGTATGGCTACCCACGTAGGCATCATCAATTTTGGCGAAATGCTTTTCCAGGGCGAAATAAAAGACCTGCAATCCATCAGCCAACCCATGGTACATATCGAAACCGATAATACGGTGGACGCGGCTAACCTGCTCACCAAGAACGGTTACCCTGTTATTGAGGTTAAGGATGATTACCTGACCGTTGGCTATAAATCGAAAGAGAAATCGGCAGAGTTAAATGCTTTGCTAAACCAAAATGGTTACCCCGTTTATAGCATCCACAAAGTTCAAAAAGACCTTGAAAAATTATTTTTAGACATTACCAAAACCGCCGCCCAATGAAAGGTTTTATATTATCGTTTCAATCTGAATTTTATAAAACCCGCAAAACCCTTGGTTTTTGGTCGGCTATAGTTTTGCCGGTGCTTATCAGCCTGCTGATATTTTTGGTGATGTATGATAATGCCGCCAAAATGGAAAAATTGCCGGGCATGATGTTGTGGCGGGCCTATTCGGGCGCTATCATTAACATAATGGGGATATTGCTGCCGTTTTTTGTCATCTTCGTAGCCTATTCTACCAATAGCGTTGAGCATAAAGCGGATACCTGGAAAACGCTTTTCAGTTTGCCTATATCCAAATGGGCTATCTACTCGGCCAAATACCTATATACGGTGTTCCTGATATTTATTTGCCTGCTGCTGTTCCTGCTATTCACTATTGGCACGGGTAATTTGTTAGGGATGGTAAAACCCACCCTGCGCTTTGCCGATTTCCATATGGAATGGGCGCTGGCACAGGTTTTCTTCAAGTTGTTCCTGGCGTCGTTGGGTATTTTGTCCATCCAGTTTTTGCTAAGCTTAGTGTGGTCAGATTTTTTAAAGCCGATGGGTATTGGTTTTGTATGTACCATATCGGGCATGTTTATGGCCGGGTTGGATTGGCAATATGCTTACCTGGTGCCATACTCGCACCCTATGTCGGCATTAAAAAGTATGATGCCACACGTAAAAGGTAAAGGCCCCAGCTTAAAAGCCGAATACATTGTAGAGATATTTACCAAGGAACTATACGTTGGCCTGGTGGTAGCGGTGATAGTTTTTATAACCGGGTTTTATGTAGTGCAGAAGAAGAGTGTAAAGTAACGATTACAGATTTAACTGTAGAGACACGATACTTCGTGTCTTTTTTTGTTTATATGGATCATGAGACACGAAGTATCGTGTCTCTACGTTGAAAAGGTCATGTTAAATTGTAGCGATTATTTACTGTAGAGACACGATACTTCGTGTCTCTCTCGATGTCTATCTGTAAATTGATATTAAAAACATTATCCCTTCACCAATTCATCCCCTTCCCGTATCATCCTTATCCCGTTCATCGCCGTAGCCAACCCGCAGCCAATACCAACAATGGCCGGGGCCACATAATCAGGCGCGTGCTTGTAGGCGATGATAAAGCCTGCGATGGCCACCAGGCACATCCAGCCGCCAATGGCATAATAAAATTCGCGGTCGAACAATTTGGCCAGCGGGAAGAAATGCAGGCCGACGATCAACCCGAAAGACGGGAAGAAGAGGTTGATATGCCCGGTATTTTCCAGTATCACCCGCATTACAAAAATGGCGATACCTTCTATGGCGAAGATGTAATAAAAGCGTTTGGTCTTTTCCTTTTCAATCGGATCATCGTTCTCCTTTTCACCTTTTGAAAGGTTGCGCAATACTTTGTTCAGGCGATTATAATTAACGATAAGATATACAATGATGATGGAGAACACCACGCCGCCCGCCCAATGATCGCGGCCCTGCAGCGAACCCTCGGCAATAATGATCCAAATGGCCGTGAATATCGTCATAAGGAATAAGCCGCCGGTAATGTCTTCTAATTGTTTGCGATGCATGGGGTTAGAGATTAGAGATTAGAGGTTAGTTAATTAGAGATTAGGTATTGACAACTGCCCTAAAATAACAACTAATCTCTAATTAACTAACCTCTAATCTCTAAACAACTACCTCCCCCTCGCCGGCGTCGGGAATATCGGCAGGCTTTCATGCCCTTCGGCATCTACCGATTGTATAGCGAAGAAGTAATTATCCTTTGAATAAATAGAGGTGTAAGTATTACCGGTTACAAAAAACTTCTTTTCCCAGTACGGGCTGATGGTTTCGCGCATCAGCACGTAGTATCCTATTGGTTTCGGCCCGGCGGCCGGGGCTTCCCAGCGCAGGGTGGTTTTGTTGGTAAGGCCGGCGGTAGATACCACTACATTTTGCGGCGATGCAGGGGCCGATGCCAGGTTAGCCAGTACCGAAAGGTTCATGCGGGCCACTTTTTGAATATAGGTATAATCGGCAAATTCGGGTACGTCGCCGTAATCAACGCCTTTTTCGTTGCGCACGTATTGGTGCTGGCGGTTAAAGTTCTCATTCATTTCGGTAAAGCGTACGGCGGTAAAACCCTGCAACTGGAACGAGGTATGGTCGCCTCCGCGCAGGAAGCGGTCGCGGCGGTAGATGAGTTTTACATCAAGCTGGTCTACATAGCGCTCACCGATCTCTTTAATATAGCGGGCCAACTGGCGCGACGGGCTGTCGTTCTCGCCGCCATTGCCAACCAGGCTGCTGATGGCCGCGGCGGCACGGCGGGCAGCTACCGAATCAGTTCGGGAGATCAGGTCGGTTGATGGTACGCCTTCACTGAAAACGCGCACGTGCATATTATCTTTCAGGTCGTTATCCAGGCCGTGGGTATTGCCAACAATATCGTTGTTCAGCATAGCGTCTACGCTCCAGTTCTCGGCGCGGGCGCGCTTGGCCAGGTGGGCCGAGCCATCCAAGCCTTGTTCTTCGCCGGGCACACAAACAAATATAATAGTGGCCGGGAAACTGCTTTTAGCCATTACGCGGCATAATTCCATTGATACTGCCGTGCCCGACGCGTCATCTACCGCGCCCGGCGCATCGGCCTTGCTGTCCATTACGTTACCTACTATCGAGTCATAGTGACCAGAAACGATGTACACGCGCTTATCGTTCGGGTCGGTACCTTTCAGGGTGGCTACCACATCCTTCAGCACGGTAGGCTTATCAATACGGGCACTTACCGGTTGAACGAAGGCATCAAATTCCACCTTCATGCGGCCGTTTGAGGCGGCGGCATATTTTTCCATTTCGGACTTTATCCAGTTACGGGCCGCGCCAATGCCCTCGGTTTTGCTGGTGGTATCGCTCATCGTATGGCGGGTTTTAAAGCTTACCAGCTTGCGTACAATGGACTCTACGTTTTGTGCCGATACCTCATCAACCAATTGTTTAATGGCCGGGTCCTGTTTAACGGTGGTTTGCGCCACCGCAGGGAGGGTAAGTAAGGATAAGATAAGTAGTTTTAAGTATTTCATGTTGTTTAGTTTGTCAAATCTTCAGTTCTTCATTGCGGCGACATTTACTCACCCCGACTACGCTTCGCTGGTCGACCCTCTCTCTTCGCTTCGCGGAAAGAGGGCAGAAGCAGTATCGGATAACCTTTTTCCCTCTTTCGCCAAAGGCGAGAGAGGGTGGTCCAGCGAAGCGCGGACCGGGTGAGTCTACCCCGCAATGACATTGAGGTTATTCCCCATCCTCCGCCAGCTCCATCATTTTGCCTGGCTGTTCAAAATTGCTGCGCACAAAGTGGCACCAGTCGCATTCTTTTTTGCCGCAGCCGGTGGCAAAATCGTGCGCCATAATTTTGCGGTAGGTTTCGGTGATCTGTTCTTTTACCGTCTCTTCATCCTGCGGACTGATCACCACCTTTTCTTTGTGATATTCGCCCTCGGCAATGGGTTCTATAAAATCGAACACGGTGCCGGTTACCTGCCAGTCCTTGGTGCGGTCGTGGTCTATCAGCAACTTATAAAATACCGCCTGGCGCCAGTAATCGCCACCGTTAGGTAATTCATCATCCGGCCGGCGGAATTTATCCTTGGCGTATTTCAGCTTACCGGTTTTATAGTCAACCACGGTTACGTCTTTACCCATAAACTCCACCTTATCCAGGTTCCCTTTTACGGGTACACCGGCTATTTCCAGGTTTTTAATAGGTAGTTCCACCAGCGTTACCTTGTTCCAGTACGGGGTGTTCAGGTCGTAATAAACCGGTAAGATCTTTTCGCCATATTCCACCCGGCGCTTAAATTCATCCTTGGTAAAGGCATCGCGGTTGCGATAGATGTACGCCTTAAAATCCTGCAAAAACTCATTTGCCGACAGGAACTCATCGTTATTATCCTTCAGTTTTTTAAAGGCCTTACGTAAAGCATCGTGCACCGCCGAACCAAAAGTAGCCGCCGGACTTTTACCCGATGGCACCCTGATCAAGCACTGGAAGTAAAACCGAAGCGGGCAATCCAAATAATTACTAAGGTGGGTTACCGACAGCGTGTAGTTTTGCAGCAATTGGTTGATGTAGGCGGTATCCAGCAGTTGCACTTTAGGCTTATCATCCTCGTTATACTGGGTTAGGAAAAAGTCGACCATATCGTCCGGATCTACCTTCGGATGCTCTAGCTTCAGGTGGGTGGTGGCCAATATCTCGCCGATAAATTGCGATGCCTCCTGGTCCTTTTCGTTCTTATCCATGGCCGAATAAGAGATGGACAGGTGCTGCTTGGCGCGGGTAAGCGCCACGTAAAACAGGCGGCGGGCCTCCTCTTTTTCAGAGATATCATTAGCCGGGGCCTGCATCAGCGTATCGGGATAACTGAAGCCCATATTGCGGCCTTTGCTGTCCCAAATCCTTTTGTTGCAGCCAATCATAAATACATGCTCATACTCCAAACCCTTTGATCCGTGCGCGGTGAGGAAGTTAACCCCATTGTCCGAATAGATCAGTTGATGCAGATCCAGCCGGATGCCGTTCTTCTTCATCAGGTCGATAATTTCGATAAACTCCGCCAGTGTGATCTCCGGGTTCTTGCGGCTTTCGCCTTTCAAAAAATCGAAGAAGTTGCTGAGCATCTGCATATACTTACCCTTATCGGGCTGCTTCATAATATATTTCAGGATGCCCATTTTGTTGATCACCTGCTGAAACAACTCCTGCAGGGTTTCGCTTACCGATGTTTTCAGCAAATCGTCGATATAGCGCATCAGGTATTTGATTTCGTGATTGGGCGCGGCATCAAACATGCCAATTTGCGATGGCATGCGCATCTCGCTGATGTAACGCCGCAGCGATGTTTTAGGCAAGCCCTTGCTGGCCGTGCTGTAATTTTCGGTAGCCACCGCAATGCTGGCCTTAGCCACATCTATAGGTGGGATGTCGAAGAAATCGTAATGCAAGATCTCGAACAGCTTATCATCCCCACTGTAAGGCGTCTCCATTTCGGCGGCGAGGTAACGCAGGATATTGGTGATCTTTTCGCCGAATGGCTCTGTCAAAATATCAATACGGCGACGGGTATTTACAGCTATTTTTTTACTATCAAGATAATACACCAAATCCTCGGCCTGGCTGTGGTTTCGGTAAATTACGGCTATCTCGCCCGGGGGCGTGCCGGTATTCACCAGTTGCTCTATTTGCCGGGCTACGTCCACCATTTCCTGGTCGGGGTTGGCGTATTCGCGTATCAGTGGCTCAACAGCCAGTTTGTTAAAGCGCGGGTGCGATGCCTGCAGGTTTTTATCAAGGTTAAGCTGCGTGGTTAGCCGCTCGTTATTGTTATCGATAAGTGAGCGCGATATATCCAGTATATGCTGGTTGGAGCGGTAATTATGCTTAAGTACGATGGTTTTCAGCGTGGCCACGTAATCGCCCGCGAAATCCAAAATATTTTTCATGTTGGCGCCCTGGAAACGGAAAATGGACTGGTCATCATCGCCCACCACAAACACATTGGGCGTTTCCCAATAGCTGATGATGAATTTCAGCAACTCGTTTTGCGCGCCGCTGGTATCCTGAAACTCATCTACCAGCACGTACTGGTAGCGCTCCTGGTAGCGGCGCAAAATCTCCTCGTTATTACGGAAAGCGTTCAGCACCCAGATGATCATGTCGTCGTAATCGTAACGGCTTTGACTGTTCATTTTGGCCTGGTAGTTCCGGTATTCGCCCACGGCGGCCAACAGCTTACTCATGCTCTCGTGTGCCGCGTCTATCTCCTTTTGCTTCGGGTCGCCGGCTTTTATGCCGCGACTGGCATTGGGTCGTTTATAATAAAAGCCCTCGCGCAGATGCAGATCCTGCAAATATTCGCGTACCGCTTCGGCTATTTGCTCCTCGCTCCAGTTCTCTTTCTTCATGGTCGAGAACAGCGAACGCAACCTTGGGATATCGTAATAAACATCGCCGGTAAAACGCTTCAGCAGGTGGTCTTTGCCAAAATCGTCCACCAGTTCGCGAAACAGCATAGCCGATTCCAGGTCGGACAGCGGCTCCAGACTCAGTTTGCCGAAGTATTCCAGGTTCTCCTGGATCACCTCGTTACAAAAAGCGTGAAAGGTATGGATGTGGATGCGGTAAGCATCGGGGCCAATAAACTCGAACAGGCGCTTACGCATGGCCACGGCGCCGGCATCGGTATAGGTAAGGCAAAGGATCTCGTTGGGCTGGGCATCGGTTTCTATCAGTATCTTGCCAATGCGGGCGGCTAAGATCTGCGTTTTACCCGTCCCCGGCCCGGCCACTACCAGTACAGGGCCATCCATTTTATTAACGGCGGCCAACTGCTGCTCGTTTAAACCGGCTAACACTTGTTCAAATTTCTCCTGGTATTTTTGGTAGGCAGACTGCATAGCTTGGAAGGTAAAAATAATTAAAAAGCGCCACAATTGGGCGGCGGCAACGTCAAATGCTGGTTACAAAAATAGGTATAGGCTATTAGTTTTGGTTATAGGTTGGGATGTTTTGTGAATAAAGGATTCACCAATAATATTAAGGAGATTTTGAAAAGCAGTGGTATTGCTACTATCAGGTGTTTGTTCCCGTGCTACGCTGCAACTCCTCGCTCCTACGCTATACCCGACGCTTCTGCTGTGGGGTTTCCGCTTCGCCCGGGTTTATATTGAGCGGTTGTGCAGGTAAATCAAATCAACAACCGACTAACGGAGCGTCGAACGTTCGTTAGTCTTACAAACAAAGCGGCTCTGCATGCGGCGCTGACTCACCCGGTCGTAGCTTCGCCGACCACCCTCTCTTGCCTTTGGCAAAAGAGGGGAATGTTATAACCGTAGCCGATGGGTTTACAACCCATCGCTATATGATTACCACCACACCTCCTACCCGCTGCCCCGCGCAGCGAAGAGAAGGTCGACCAGCGAAGCGTCGTCGGGGTGAGTAACCGCGTGCGCAATTCAAATAATGCTCCGGCCATTTGCATTAACTAATTAATTAGTTATATTTGATTCAATGAAGGTATTCATCCTGTTTTTCATGTTAGCCGCTACTATCGGCCTGTGCGCATGGTACAAAATGCAGCCCCGTGTCATCCCCGGTGTAACCGATTTGGATACGGGTATAAAATGGAACGATAGCTTGTGGCATCACCTGCCTGCCAATTTGGATACCACCATCATTGTGCACGATGCCAACGGTACACCGCTGAAATTTAACCAGTATATTAAACCGGTATTTAATAAGGAGGCATGCATTTACCAGGACAAGGGTGTTTGGCGCCTGCAGCAGAAAACCGAAGGCGCGCGCGATACCCTGAAGAAGGATGTGCTGGCTGTAGACCGGGCAGGACGCTGGAGCATCTTTTTGCCCGATACCGTTAAAAGCTGGCAGGTGAAGCTTGATCAAATAGCCCATACCCTTAACCAGGCCGACAGGATATTGGTCCTGAAGAGCGAGCGTAAAATGATATTGCTGCGCAAAGGCGTCAGCATGTTAACACTCCCCATCAACCTGGGCTTTCAGCCGGTTGGCAAAAAGCAGTTTGATAAGGACGGCAAAACCCCCGAGGGTATTTACGATGTAGATTTGAAATATACCCGCGATGATGCCTACTATAAAAGTATGCTTATATCGTACCCCAACCCCGACGAAAAGCAATACGCTAAGCAAAAGGGTCTCAGCGCCGGCAATGGCATTATGGTACACGGTACCAAACCCGATAAGGTGAACGCTAAAGACTGGACCGCCGGCTGCATCGCCCTGCAAAATAAGGATATGGATACGCTGTTTGATAGGGTGGCGCAGGGGACGGTTATTGAGATCAGGAAGTGAGATATCCGTTTATGGATTTACACCCGCCACTATCCCCGCCCCATTCGGGAAATAAGTATTCACACTAACCGATAACCGGCCGGCAGCTTTGATCTGTTTGGTGATGATCCTAACAGCCGCCTTTTGCATTGGTGCTTCTTTTTGGTAGCAGGCTAACAAGGCACCGCTTTTCTCTATCCCCGGTAAACCGGCAATGGTATATGGGTTAGCAAATACACTGATAACGGTGTTCGGATACGCGGCCAGATCGGCTATCATTAGCTTCACGTTATTGCTGAAATCAAGCTTACTTGCCGGGCGCAGGCGGTTATCATGTATACCGATGATGACCTGATCGTAGCCTTTCAAATCTTGCAAGATGCTGTTCATATCAGGTGCCTGGGCATCCTTGCTTACAAAGTACATTTTGCTGTTGGTAAAGGTTTTGGCCAGTTCCTGTTGGTAGACGGTAGGGGCAGTTGCACCGATGCTTACTATCGCTGTACGTTTGCCTGGGTCAAGCTTTTGGATGATGGTATCGCCTTTAAGCAGCGTAACAGCTTTATCGGCCAGTTCCTGTTGCAGGGCCAGGGCATCGGGGCGATTAAGATCGGCTACCAGGTTGGCGGTGTTAACCGGCTGGTATTGGTTTAAGCCCACCCAGTATTTGGCGGCTAAGATCTTCTTCACCCGCGCGTCCAGTTCCTTTTCGTCTATCTCGCCCTTGCGGATGGCTTTTTTGATCATCTTCATGGCGCGCCTGGAGTTTTCGGACAGTTCCAACACATCATTACCGGCAATAAAGGCGCGAACATCGGCCTGGCCGTTGGGGAAAAACTTCACTACCCCCTTCATGCCCATGGCATCGGATACGATCAACCCTTTAAAGCCTAACTGATCTTTTAACACGCCGGTAATGATAGGGCGCGAGAGGGTAGAGGGTAAATTCTTGGTGCTATCCAAAGCCGGGATATTCATATGAGCTACCATCACCCCGCTGATGCCGGCCTTAATAGCCTCGCGGAAGGGGTATTCCTCAAGCGAATCTAACCTGGTAGTATTAAAGGTTAACTGCGGCAGATCGAAGTGCGAATCCACATCCGTATCGCCATGACCGGGGAAGTGTTTGGCCGTAGTGAGGATGCCACCGTTTTGCATGCCCTGCACGTAAGCGATACCCTTTTGCGCCACGTTGTATTTATTATCGCCGAACGAGCGGTAATTGATGACCGGGTTGTTGGGGTTATTGTTCACATCCATATCGGGTGCCAGGTTCATCTGCATGCCCATGCGCTTAAAATCGTAAGCTACGTACTGGCCCATTTTATAGATCAGGTTGTTATCCTGTATAGCGCCCAATGCCATTTGATAAGGATAGGAGATGGTGCTATCCAAACGCATACCCAGGCCCCACTCGCCATCCATGGTGATGATCATCGGTATCTTCACCAGCTTTTGGTAACGGTTGGTCAGATCGGCCTGGCGCACCGGGCCACCCTGGAAGAATACCACGCCGCCCAACTGTTCTTTTTTTATGACCTTGGCTACCGAATCCTCGTACTTCAGCCCCAAATTGGTATGCGCGCGTACAAAAAGCAACTGCTGTATCTTCCGCCTGCGGCTTAGTTTGTTAAACACCGAATCGACCCAGTGATTTTGCTGGTCGATAGTAGAAATATAATCCTGCCTTTGCGCTGAAGCATCAAATGCGATCAGTATAAAAAATAAGCAGCCTAATAATAATTTATTCATCGTTTAATACAGTGGTATAGGTGTCTGATAGCAAGGCTCCGTGGCCTTTGTGCTTCTCCCTTTGTGTGCTTTGTGGTTAATTCGCCACCACGCTCAAAGGTAAATTAAAAAAACAAACCCGCTAATTTGTTTGTCATTGGGTAGAAAATATCGATGTAGAATAAACCTTTAGGCAAAGTACTATTCTATAGCTGTAATAATTTAATACACATTTTAATTTAACCATGAAAAAATTAACCTTTTTAGCTATAGCCCTGCTGGTAGCAGGTTCAGTAAGCGCGCAGCGCCGTTACCCCTCGCCACGCAGGTATCCGGCCGCTAATCAAAATCGTGTGCAACGCGGTGATGACTTTTATAAAGTGAAATTCGGCATTGTCGGCGGTGTAAACATCTCTAACCTGGTGAATGTTAACAACTCTAATTATAATACTGATACCAAGGTAGGTATGAACATCGGCGGTAGCCTGGACATACCTATCGTTAAACCATTGGCATTCGAGGGTGAAGTTCTGTTCTCGCAGAAAGGCTACACTGCTAAAACAATTGATGGCGATTTTGCACAGCGCAGCAACTTTATTGATGTGCCTTTGCTGGCCAAACTGCAACTGGCCCCGGGCTTTAACTTTGTAGTAGGTCCGCAGATCTCGTTTTTAACATCTACCACAAACACCTACCGCTCTGGCTTTGTGACCACCAAAGAAGAGGTTTACAATCGCGATGCGGATGGTTACAACAAAAGCGTACTGGGCGGCGTGATCGGTTTAGGTATCGACCTGAACCCGAACGTTGAATTGCGCGGCCGCTACACCCTCGATCTGCAAAATAACGACAACAACGGCACCTACGCGCCGCAATATCGTAACCAGGTATGGCAGATAGGGCTGGGCTTTAAGTTCTTTTAATATTAGTGATCTAACCACTAAGTACACAAAGAAGAATTACACAAAGGCCACAAAGACTTGAACCAATCAGGCTTTGTGGTCTTTTTTTATTAGACGAAGTATTTCTGATTAAAAGCTCTGTGTTCTTTGTGCTTTTCTCTTTGTGTCCTTTGTGGTTAAATTCTACTCTTAGAACAAAGCTGATACACCCATCGGCAGAAAAGCGTATTTTTGCCCCCCGACAACATGCAGAATTTAGTAAACGATAATCCCCACAAGCGCAATTATACCTTTATCGACGACATCCGTTGTTTAGCAATGATGAGCATTGTGGCCGATCACAGCTTCGGCATGGGCGATTATATTTTTAAATCGTATGGCGCCGGCTTTTGGGCTTATGCGGTTAATATCCAGGTAGCTAAATTCGGTACCATTACCTTCTTTCTGATGGCGGGATTTTTACTTGGCGATAAGTTTGCCGAGTATACACCCGGGCAATACCTTGGGCGCCGGTTTAAAAGCACGTTTAAACCCTGGATCATCTGGTCGTTGGTGTTTTTGGTGGCCATTATGGTCAAAAACGCGATAATGAGCCTGCGCATCTACCATGATCCGTATAACTTCGGGACCGATCTGCTGCATACGCTTAAGGTAGTTTACCTCGATTCCAATTATTGGTTCATTATCAATTTCCTCATTTGTATCGGTATATTGCTGATGTTTAAACGGCAGCTATACTCGTGGAAATTGGGCGCGGTTCTGCTGGCCTGTACCCTGTTTTACAGCGTGAATATTTATTTTGAATGGATCTATCCCATCCATACCACGGCCATATTCGGCTTTGTATTCTTCCTGTGGCTGGGCGCGCAATTGCATAAGCATTGGGAGGCGCTTGAACGTGAAATAAGGAGCACGCCTTATCTCATCTTTGTGTTACTGTACCTGCTTACCCTAACGCTGGCCCTTGCCGAAAGCCGTTACCTGTTCGATCGTACCAGCCAGGATCCGTTTAATACGCTGCGTGTTACCAATATTTTGTATTCGCTGGCCTCGTTTGCCTTGTTGGTGAAGATCGGGAATTTTAACCTGACCGGATATTTTAAACCACGTGAAACTACCTACGGCATCTACCTTATCCATTACATTATGGTGTTTAACCTGCTGCCCGAAATACTGATCCACCTTAACCTGGAGAATCCCGGCGATATGCCGGCCTTATCTTTGGCGGTATACCAGTATTCAAGGTTTTTGGTTGTATATTTAGTCACTTTGTTTTTGGTGAAGGGGATAAACCGCACTAGGTTTAGATGGATAATAGGTAATAACACTGCTATAGCTAAAAAATAATATTATGGGTTTACGCCGCCGTATTAAAGAGTGGAAAAAGAAAAAAAGAGGTAAAGAGACCGTTCAATTGCAGGTTGGCAATTATAAACTGTTTGCCAATGGCCTGCACCCGATACAGGATTATCTTACAGTCTTTAAATATTATTCGCGCAACCTGCCCCGCATAGCCAAGTACATCGAAGTAAAATACCCTAACTATGCCATTGTAGACGTAGGCGCTAATATTGGCGATACCATCGCCCTGTTGCGTAGCGTGGATGTTAACCAGCAGGTGTATTTAATTGAGGGCGAACCATCCTACTTTCAACTGCTGCAACGTAACCTGGTCCAGTTTACCAAAGCCAAAAGCATCGAAACATTTTTAGGTGAAGAAAATACCGTGCAGGAAGGCGCCATCGAATCGAACGAAGGCACAGCCCGTGTAAACCCTAATGCCGGTAAGCAGATCACTATTAAAAAGCTGGATGATGTGGCTGTTGAAAATAACTTCGATACCGTTAAATTATTAAAGGTAGATACCGATGGTTTCGACTTTAAGATCCTGCGTGGCGCGTTCGATCTGATCCGTAAGGATAAACCGGTCTTGTTTTTTGAGTATGATGCCGTTTACCTGAAAGAGCAGAATGAGCACGGTACCCAAACACTAACCGATCTGCACGGATTGGGTTACAGCAAGGCTATTTATTACGATAACTACGGCAAAATGCTCATCAGCACCACGTTGGATAACCAGCAGCAGTTAGAGCAATTGCATACCTATATGGGCAACCGCGACGCGGCTTTCCCTTATTACGATGTATGCCTGTTCCATGCTGATGATGACGCGCTGGCTGATGAAGTGATAGCTAAGGAAATGGCTTTTTATAAACCTCAGTAACCAAAAGCATGGCATTCGGCTTTCTTAAACGATTAAAACAGATCAGGGCGCAACTGGATAACCTTACCCGGGTAAAACTGGATGAGAAGACCATCAGTATCCTTAACTTTATCGATCTGCACCTGCATAAAAACCCGAAGTATTTGGGTAATAAGCGCCTGAACCGCTTCGAAGAGCAATACTTTTCGCAGTATGGCGAGGATGGCATCATTAAAGAGATCTTTAACCGCATAGGCACTACCAACAAGTATTTTATTGAATTTGGGGTAGAGAACGGCCTGGAATGCAATACCCACAATTTGCTTTACCAGGACTGGCAGGGGCTTTGGATAGAAGGCAGCAAACAGCACTGCGATGACATTAACCGCATGTTTGCCGATGTGATACAAAGCGGCAAGTTGAAGATCAGGAACGCCTTTATCACCGCCGAAAATATTGAGGGGTTGTTTAACAATGCCGGCGCCCCGCTTGATCCGGATCTGTTATCGATAGATATCGACAATAACGATTACTATGTTTGGCAGGCCATCACCAACTACAAACCCCGGGTAGCGGTGATCGAATACAATGCCAGCCATAGCCCGGATAACCATTTTGTGGTGCCTTACAAAGCCGACCGTAGCGGCAGTACGGGCAATTATTTCGGCGCATCATTACTGGCCCTGCAAACCCTGGCCGATAGTAAAGGTTATAAACTGGTGGGCTGTAATTTTGGTGGCAATAACGCCTTTTTTGTACGGGAGGATCTGGTTTCCGGCAATTTTGAAGCGCCATTTACTGCGGCCAATCATTACGAACCGGCACGCTATTTCCTGTACCACAAGTTAGGCCACGCACCCAACCGCTTACCGGGCTGATAATTACTTACCGGCAATTTTTTGATACAAGGCCAGCGTTTGTTCCACCTGCTTTTCGACAGGGAATAGTTGCAGGCGTTCGCTTCCTTTTTTACCCAGGTTGTTACGGTACCCGGTATCTGTTAAAACCGACTGGATGCTTTTGTAGATACTGCCCGCGTCAAATGGATCGAAATATGCAACTGCCTCGCCACCGATCTCGGGGAAGCAACTGGTACTGCCGGCCGCTACCGGGCAGCCGGCTTTAAAGGCTTCAAGCAGGGGATACCCAAAACCCTCGTATACCGATGGGAAAACGAATAGCTGTGCTTTTTGATAGAGGTAGTTCAGCTGCGCATCGCTCACGTTTAATTGAAGGTAACGGTCGACCATAGATACCTCACCAGCTTGTAAGGGTTTACCACCCGCAAGCACGATGTGCAGGTTGGAGTATTCGTTTAGCAGCTCGGCCGCAGCTTCGGCAAAGCGGGCGAAGTTTTTGTAGTTTTCCCGTTCGCCAACAAAAAGGATAAAGTTTTCGGGTAAGCCGGGTACCGCTTCAACGGCTAAAGGCTCGTCAAGCGGAAGCCCATGATGGATCATGGTGATCTTTTCGGCCGGCACATTCAACAAGTTGATCAAATCCCTGCGTGTCGATTCGGATATGGCGATGATGGCCGTAGCTGCGTCGGTAGTCAGTTTTTTATGCAGCGGTGTCTGGTCGTTAGCCGGGAAATATTCGGGCATCACCTCGTAGATCATATCGTGCATGGTAAGCACGTAGGGCTTTTTTACCCGCTTTAAAAAGTAGGGGTTAAAATAGGTAGGATGAAAAACGTCATGATCACCGCGTTCTATCAGCATTTTGCTGTACTGCCGGTTCCATTTATACTCACGTTTGGCATTGCCTTTTACCAGGGCGCGACCAATAAAATTATTCAGCGGCAATGGCTCATTACGGATGTAATAGTTGCTGCTGTACAGTGCGGCCAGTTGGTATTCAAAACCCGGATGCTGTTTAATACCGTTCATCAAAGCGGCAAAATAGCGGGTGATACCGCCATACTTTTGCTCGCTGAATTTTTGATGATCGTACAGGATCTTAACCATTGGTAACTACGCGTATAAGGGTTTTAAACCAGCCTAAAGTACGGTTTAAGTAGCGATAGTAAGCTTTGCGGTTGAGATATTTCTTGAATAACATATCGCGCTCCTGCTCAAAGGCCGGATCGGTAGCTGTGCTGGAAAAACCGCCTTCAGGGAAGCCTGCCACCAAATGCGGGCGATATTCAAACCTGAAATCCTTATCGTTCCACAGGCGCAGGTTCAGGTGATAATCGGCGTACACCTTGTATTTGGTATCGTACTGGTATTTATCAAAAACTATATGCGGGTAAAATACGGCCTGGTGCACCAGGTTCAGTTTGGTCAGGAAGTAATCGTTATAAACCTTACCGAATGGCTTGCCATAGTAAATGGTTTTGCCATAATAAATAGTGTTGGCATTTTGCAGTTCCTGCACCATAGCCGGGAAGCCCTCCATCAGGCTATCATCCATCCCTAAAAAATATACCCATTGGCCTTTGGCGTAAGTTACGGCCTTGTTCATGGCATCGTAAATGCCCTTGTCGGGTTCGCTGAGCCAATAGTCTATTTTATCGCTGTGGGTTTTCAGCAGGTTGGTGGTGCCGTCGGTGCTGGCGCCATCGATCATCACCAGTTCAACATTATTGCTAAGGTAAGGCGTTAGGTTAGCCATGTATTGTTCAAACAATGGGGCAGCATTGTATACCACGGTAATAATGCTTAGCCGTGGTTGTTTGGTGTTGCCTTGTATGCGCTTTCCGCCCTCCGTCATATTTAGTTGAATAGTTTTTTAAGCTGATATCCCCATGCAAACTTAAGGCTTAAATTGAATTTGCTGATGGCTGATTTTTTCAGGATAAACAACAGGCTATCCCGGTTAACGAAAATAAACCAGGCCAGCCCGAACGAGAAAAAGCTATCCATCCGCTTTTGCATCCGCCTTAATAACTTTTGTTTAAAAGCCTGGTCCTTGTTATAAGGATAGGCAGCAAACTGGGTCATCATGGCTAACTGATCTTCCAGCTTTTTTAACGATGGCTTTTTTACTTCAGCTCCGCGGTCCTGTTTCAGGATGTTGGTATTGGCCTGTGTATGCTGGCGGTATTTCACCAATGCCTGCGGCGTAAAAGTGATACTGCCGTTATTGCAGGCGATATAAGCCAGCCAATGATCGTGAAAAATGACGCTGTTAAAACCGGTAAAGTATGGCAGTAATTCGCGCCTGAAAAGCAGCGCGTGGCCCGATACACAGTTTTCCAGCAAGAAAACATTGGTATCATCACCCGCATAAAAATTGCGCAGTTGCGATAACTGCCTGTTCAGTGATGTGCCCTGCTCGTCCACAAATTCCGAATCGTGATAGATGAGGATGTTATCGCCGATGTGATCCAGCAGTATTTGGATCTTATTAAGATCCCAAATATCATCCTGATCGGCAAGGGCGATGTAGTTGCCGGTACATAAACCGATGGCCCGCTCAAAGTTTTTTACATAGCCCAGGTTTTGCGTGTTTTGATGCACTTTGAGTATGGGATATCGCACGGCATACTCATTCAGGACAGCCACGGTGTCATCGGTCGAGCCATCATCAACCGCCACGATCTCCAAATAGCTATAAGTTTGGCCAACCAATGTATCCAACTGCTCGCGCAGGTATTTTGCACCATTGTAGGTGCATAAAGCGATGGATACCAGCGGCGCGCCCATAATTAACTGGCAAAGGTTTGCATATCTATCAGTCGGCGGTACAGGCCGTTATTGCCCATCAACTGCTGATGCGTACCCTGTTCAACGATGTTGCCATCTTCTAACACAATGATGATATCGGCATTTTGGATAGTACTTAAACGGTGGGCAATAATGAGTGATGTGCGGTTTTTCATCAGGTTGTTCAGCGCGTCCTGCACCAGTTTTTCCGATTCGGTATCCAGTGCCGAGGTAGCTTCGTCCAGCAGCATCAGCGGCGGGTTAGCCAGTACGGCCCGGGCAATACAGATGCGCTGGCGCTGGCCGCCGCTTAGCTTGGTGCCGCGATCACCAATATTGGTATCATAACCATTTTCGGTATCCATAATAAAGTTATGGGCGTTGGCTATACGTGCCGCGGCTTCCACCTGCTGCATGGTAGCCTCGGGCTTACCGAATGCGATGTTGTTGAATATGGTATCGTTAAACAGGATCGACTCCTGGTTAACCGTACCCATCAGTGCGCGCAGCGAATCCATTTTTATAGATTGGATATTCTTGCCGTCTAACAGGATCTCGCCACCCTGCGGTTCCATAAAGCGGGGGATCAAATCCATCAAGGTAGATTTACCACCGCCTGAAGGGCCAACCAGTGCCACGGTTTTCCCTTTAGGGATCCGCAGGTTGATGCCTTTTAACACCTGCCTGCCCGGGTAGCTGAAATCAACATCCTTAAATTCAAAACCCTCGTCAAAGTCGGCGACATCGATGGCGTTAGGTGCATCCACAATAACCGGTTTTTCGTCTATCAGGGCCAGCACACGCTCGCCCGAAGCAATGCCCGAGTGGATATTGGTAAACGAATCGGAGATGGATTTGGCCGGACGCATTAACTGCGAAAAAATGGCCAGGTAAGCGATAAAATCGCCGGCGTTAAGTGCACCATCTTTATGGTTAAAAATGAGGTAGCCGCCGTATAATAAAATAAAGGAGATCATGGTAACCGACAGCGCCTCGGAAGTTGGCGAAGCCAGTTGCTGACGCCTGGCAATGCTGCGGGTAATGTTGGTATAGCGCTTGTTCTCGTCGTCGAAGCGCTTTTTAATAAACTCGGTAGCATTGAAAGCCTTAACGATCTTGATACCCGACAACGCCTCGTCGAGGTTACTGATCATGGTAGACGAGGTTTCCTGGGCGGATATGGCCTGCTTTTTTAAGTTGCGCACAATGCGCGAGATCACAAAAGCCGATATCGGGATCACCAATAACGAGAAAAGCGTAAGCTTGGCCGAGATGCTGAACAGGGCCACCATCATAGCGATAATGGTAAGCGGCTCCTTAAATACCACCTGCAGGGTGCCTATAACCGTATACTGCACTACCTGCACGTCCGAAGCTACCTTTGAGATGATATCACCCTTACGTTCGTTAGTGAAAAAGCCAAGGTGCAGGTTCATTACATTGTTAAACACCGCGCGGCGCAGTTTAAGCAGGGTAAAAACGCGCATATTCTCCATTGTGCGCGCCGAGAGGTAGCGGAAAATATTGCTTAAAAAAACGGCCACGATCAAAACCGCGCATACAAACTTTAATGCCTCCCAGGCACTGTACTCGGTTTTAATGTACACTACATAGTATTTAAACCAGCCGGTAAGATCTAATAAATGTTCGGGCTTTACATTTTCCTGCATGGCCTTACAAGCGTTTTGGCAGGTGTTTACATCAAACAAAGTGTTTAACAAAGGGCCCAGCATGGTTAGCACCAGGGTGCTGAATATCACATAAAAAATGATAAAGATGATATAGGGGATGGCAAACTTTTCAATAGGTTTTGCAAAGGAAAGCAGCCGGAAATATGTCTTCATTTAAAAAATATAATTCTGCAAAATTATTAAATAACGTTGGTTATTACCTATTTATTTAAGTTTAGGGAAGAGTTGATATTTGGATGACGATGCCGGTGGTTTTAACAGGGCACGAATTTTCCGAATTGAACGAATTACACAAACTTCTGTTATCGATTCTAATTCGTGTAATTCGATAAATTGTAGCCGATAAGCAGGGAATTCGTGCCTATTTAAATATCATAACCGTACCGCTTAAAAATAGGCCGCCAAAAATCGGCATAGCGGTCCCAATCATGGCAGCCGAATGGTAATTGGGCTGCCGGCGCGTTCAGGGCGCTTTTCAGCGGCACCTCAAATGCGAAACGCAAGGCCGTATCCCTATCCGGCACTTTAAACTTTTGATGCTGACGGGCAGGTTCAAAACTCCAGAAAACGTCCTCGTTATACAAGTGCCCGCTTTGTGAAAGGTAATGATCGATGGTTGGCTTCATACTGATGCACAAGTCATGAAACCGTTGCACCTGCCTAAGCGAGAAGCCGCCGTTGCCCACCTTATTTTCAAACAGGTATTTGGTGGATTTGCTTCCGGTAAGCTTAGCAAAAAAACGCTGCACCGCCAGCAAGGCCAAACCCGGCGGACTTTTATGGTAGGTTTTGGTGATCCATGGCGCACCGATGTAATCATAGCCCTCATCGCACCAATAGGCCAGTTCGTCTTTAAAAACAAAAGCGTCCATCTGGTAGATCAGGATGTATTCGTAATCTGCAAAACGGCCATAAAACCCGGCCGACATCATCAGGCTGTTGTAGCCGGCGAGGCCATTAAAGTAGCTGTCGTCAAAGCTAAGCACATCTGTAAATTCAACATATTGGGCTGCCGGGTTTGCATTGAGACTTTGGGGCTTAACGGCGATAATATCATGCGTGGGCAAAATGCGCCGGCATTGCTGCAGGGCTATCTTTTCATAATCGCTTAAACTATCCTTATAAAAGGGGATGATAACGGCTACCTGCTTCACCTATTTTACAATTTTATAGTTACGGTATTCGCTCACGCGCCAGCCGGTCCAGTCCTCTATTTTTTGCAAAGCCTTGCGGCGGAAGTTCATTTTTTTGGAAAGTGCCTTCAGGTCGATATTTAAATTCCAGTTGGTGGCATCTACACGCTTCTGCATTACTGCCGGGTGCGTACCGGTAAAAGGGACTAAGCGGTCGGCGTTTTTATAATCAAACTCAAAGGTCTCCGGCAGGTTTTCGACCAGCCAGGCATCATCATGATAAAACTGGTTGAAGTTGCGCAGCTTGTTCTTTAATCCCGACGGCGGCTTCACCCAGCCATAGTGGTAAATATAAGCGTCGATGAGTTTTACGTTGATCTTACGCTCGCCCCAGCGGAAGCCCTGTGCATCGCGGTACGAGTGGATGTTTTTGTTATTGCGCAACACCCGTATCTCGCGCCTGTACCAACGGCGGGAATGACCATAATAACTGTACGACCCATAAAAGTGCAGGTACTTAAACAGCAAGCCCTCCACCTTTGGGTTGTTCAGGTTATCCTGCATCTCCTGTTTAATCAGCGGCAGGTATTTCTCGTGCACACATTCATCGCCCTGGATGTAGAAGGCCCAGTCCGCATCGGGCGATATGGCGGCAAAGGCCTTGTCAGTCTCGGCCGCAAAAACAGCACCGCCCTCGCGGATGCTCTCGTCCCAAACGGTATTGATGATCCGGATCTTGGGCGAGTCAATACCGCGCACCAGTTCTTCGGTACCATCATCGCTATTGCCCAAGGCTACCACAAACTCATCGCAAATGGGCAGGATGGAAGTGATGGCCTCTACCACGGGATAATCGTTGCGTACAGCATTGCGGATAAAAGTGAAACCGGCGACTTTCATATAGTGGGGGCAAATATAACCGCTGATTTTTTTGATTACGCTGATTTCGTTGATTTTCTTTTATCATCCCAATTTTTGACCGCACTTGATGAAATCAGCGCAATCAAAAAATCATCCTAAAAATCAGCGGTCAAGAATCAGCGGCCCGGTTCAGACAGCAAACCTTCATACATCTCCAAATACTGCTTCGCTGCGTTCTCCCAGGTAAATTTATTGGCGTTGGCAATAATGCTATCGGTGCGATTATTCGCAGTGTAGTCCAACATGCCCTTATTAAAAACCTGCTGCATGTGGTCCGGTTCAAAGTTGTCAAAGTAATAAGCAGCATCACCGCCAACTTCGGGCAGAGATGTGTATCTGGCCAGGAATACCGGCTTGCCAAAGTGCATAGCCTCAATCACCGGCAATCCGAATCCCTCTGCCCGTGAAGGAAAGATGAATGCGGAACAGTTTTGATAATACCAGGCCTTGTCGGCTTCGCTTACCGGGCCGGTGATGGTTACGCGGTCGGCAACGCCAAATTTTTCGGCGGTTTCCAGTATGGTTTGCTTGTGCGGGGTTTCTATACCGGCTATCACCAGTTCGTAATCGTTACCCTGCAAAAGCGGGGGGATAAAGTGAAATCCCTTTTGCGGGGATAGTAAGCCGATGGTAAACAAAAAGGGCTTCGCGGGTTTGTATGCTGGCTGATGACCGGCTGGTACGGTGAGCCTGTCGGCCCCGTTATAGATCACACTCATTTTTTCGCGGGCTTCAGGGATGTATTTGATCACGTCATCGGCCACAAATTGCGAGATTGCCACCACGCGGTCACAGGCGATGACCTTTTTACGCAGGTTATTTAAAAACGCCTGGATGCGGTGTGGCTTGCTTTTGTTGATGTGTACCTTATTGATATCATGAATGGTCATGATCTTTTTAGCCTTTAGCCTTGTGGGGTGCAGGCGTGTGCGCTGATCGGTCAGGTGTACCAGGTCGTATTTATTGTGGCCGCTAAAGTACAGGTCGTGCAGCCGGTTGCGGCGCACGATGCTAACCCGGCCATCAAAATGATCGGTTACCGGAAAAAGGTAAAGCTGGATATCGAATTTGCCGTGGTTGGCTTTTAGCAGGGCATCGCCCAAACCCTTGCCAAATGAAAAATAACCGCAATTGGTATCCTTCATCGAATCGAACGTAACTAAAACCCGGCGTTTAGACATGCGGCAAATATAAATATTATGTTACTATCGGCGCTTATTTGCATCTCCGCATACTTAGCACAAAATATATGCGTTTAGATTGCAGTGTAATTAACTAATGCGATTGAAATTTTCCTAAGGTTTAAATGAAAATAGGATGAACTTTAGACGCAAAACCGCCGTATATATAGTTGTAAAATGGCGGATTTTGATGAGCGGCAGGCAATTATGAAAAAAATTTCATTTAATTTTCATTTTACAAAATAATCAATCGTAACTTGCGTTAATAACCTGTAAATAAACCAGAAACAGAAGAAACAGCTTATGGATGAAACCTCTACAAGAACTTTAAATGTAACTGCTAACCAGGCTAATGTGATGGAAACGGATGTTATAGCTTTAATGGATGCAGATGAAATGGTGTTTTATCATGCTATCCGCACAGATCTTGACGCGCTGCAACGAGTACCGCAGCAGCATGTTATTGATAATATCCTGAATTTCTCAAAAAGCCTGCGCTAAGTAGTTTGCCTCAGCGGTAAAAGTCTTAAGTCGAAAATAGAATTTGCATTTAACTTCTTTTATTTTCCGATAAGTTTTGACTTAAGACTTCATTGTTTATTCCCCATTAAAAATTCCTGAAATAATTGGTTGTGGCTTTGTTTTGTGTTTATTTAACCACAGAGAACACAAAGATAGAAACACTGAGGACACAAAGATTTTCCTGATAATGAGTTAGTAACCATGTGGCTAATCAGTATATTTCAAGGCGACTCTGTGTTCTCTGTACAAGCTCCGTGGCCTCTGTGGTTAAATCCCGTTAAATACCTCCCAAACAAAAAAAGGCTGCTTTTTTGACTTGCTCAAAAAAACAGCCCGTTAATAGGGGTAACTTCGAAACTAAAACTTATACGAAGTAAGGCCTTTAATATGAAGATTTAGTGAAGAGTTAACCCCGGTTGTTAAAAGTAAGGCTAAATGTGGTGCCCTTGCCTTTTTGCGATTGTATGCCGATGCTGATGTTATGAAACGTGGCAATACTTTTCACAATGGCCAAACCCAGTCCAAAGCTTTCCATCTCGTCGCTGCCCAGCTTTTCAAAACGGTTAAAGGCGTTCTCTATCTGGCCGGGCTCCATACCAATACCGGTGTCGGCAATTTGCAGGGTGTAAATGTTGTTACTCACATCGTCGGATATTACGATATGCCCCTTCGGTTCGTTATATTTAATAGCGTTGTTAATAATATTGAACAGCAGGGTATGGATCAGCGGGCGGTTTGCGGTCATAGTATACTGGTACGCAATTCGGTTGTAAAACACAATGCGTTTATCTTCCAGCCGGTCTTCCAGTTCTTCGGTTATTTCGGCTACCACATCAGCTATCCTAACGGTATCGCTCTTATTAAACTGGTTGTTTTCTACCTTCGATATCAGCAACAGACTGTTGATAATAGACTTTAGCCGGTTTAGTGTTTTTAAGGATGCGAATAGCTTATTCTCGGCCTCTTCGCTCAGGTTTTCCTGCAGCATCAGGTTTTCCAGGCGGGTGCTGATGATGGATATGGGCGTCAGTAATTCGTGTGAAACATTGGCGATAAATTGCTTTTCGAGGATAAACAGGTCGCTTATCTTTTTCATTAGCGTGCTAATGCTGTCATCAAGCAATGTAAAATCCTGGGTGGTTGTTTGCACCTTTTCATAATCAAAGTTCAGCGGATCGTTCACTTTGATCAGCTTACGGTCGATGATCTTATAAAACGGGCGCAGCAGGTAGCGGGTAAAAATCAGGTCGCTGGCCAGGGTAAGGGCAAGGGTTATCAGCAACACTACCAGGGTAAACTGTTTAATGATGGATTTCAGGTCTTCGATAGATTCGATGCTTTCGCCGATCTCCAGGCGATAATCGTGCCCGTTAAAACTAAAATTGGTATTGAGTATACGGTAGGTTTCCGGGCTGCCGTCAACCATAGTTTGTTGGGTACGATATTTTATAACGATGTCGTTTTGCCCTTTAGCTATGGGTTTTATCAGCACATATTCCTGGTTTAGGATGTTGTAATCGGGCTTTTGGTCGGTGAGCAGGTTGTTTACCTCGTTTGATGACAGGTTGTTAATGATCCGGTTCTTGCTCTTCTCTAAACGCGCTTCGATATGGTTAACCGATACTTTTTCGACAGCCAGCAAGGTAAACAAGCCTGTAAACAGGATAATGGCTATTTTGGTAAGCGTATTATACAAGGCCAGCTTAAGTTGCAGCTTCATATACGCCTCCTATATCCTCCCCGATTGGGAGGGCTTTATTAGTGAAGTTAAAAATAATAAACATTCCATATATACTGGTTTCTAAGCCCCTCGCCCGCGGAGAGGGGTCATATATTGATACGATAGCCTATACTTCTAACAGTTTCGAACCAATCTAAGGGGGCAAATGCCGATAGTTTTTTGCGCAGGTTCTTTACGTGCACATCCACAAAGTTCGAGTCGGAGTTGATCTCCAGCACATCGCCCCAAACATGTTCGGTAAGGTTAGTGCGCGATATTACCCGGTTTTTATTCAGCACCAGGTAGTTAAATATCTCAAATTCTTTTTTGGTAAGGTTAATGCGTTCATCGTTATACATCACCGTGCGGTTTTGGATATTGATGCGGAAGCCTTTAATATTGATCTCGTTACTGTCCAGCTTGTGCTTGCGGCGGGTAATGGCGTGCATGCGTGCCAGCAATTCGTTCAGGCTGAAGGGTTTGGGCAGGTAGTCGTCGGCGCCCTCTTCCAATCCTTTTATCCGGTCATCAACCGCGCCGCGGGCGGTTAGGATAATTACGGCATCGGTACGGTTAGGCAACTTCTTAAACATCTTCAGCAGGTCGAAGCCGTCGCTGTCGGGCAAGCCAAGGTCAAGCAATATAAAATCGTAATTGTTTACAAATATCTTTTCCTCGGCCGATCGGCGCGTACGGGCGTGTTCAACCGTGAACCCTTCGCGACTTAAAAACTCGTCAATTTCAAGCGCAAGGCTTTTTTCGTCCTCTACGATCAGTACATTCATAATTGCTGCAATTTACAAAAACCTAAAACTTATACGCTTTTCAATTTGTCTTATACGTATAATTTACGGCTTAGTCCTGATTATTTGATTTGTAAAATGTTAAAATCAATTTAGCACAAATAGTGTTATTGGTAAAAACTTGTTTTTTGTATGAGACTATCCATTGAGCGCAAGCCGGTAAAGGTAAATCCCGATTCGAAACGTGTAATAGCCCGATTTTTTTTTAACGGCAACGACAGGGCCAAAGAGGTAATTGAACGTGTAATGGATATCACCGAGGAGGAAGCTTTCGGTATCGTTTCGCCGATACTGCAGGAATACTCCAAGCGCCATCGTAATATCACCCGCGTATTAAACCGGCATTGCAGCAAGCTGAAGAACCTGTTTGCCGAACTGAGCATCGATTTTGATAGCCTTACCGTTTATCGCAAACTACTCATCGGATCGTACTTTACGCACGAATATTCTATCGAATCGGCAGCTTTCTTTAACCCTTCTATTGTGGACGACCCCGACCAAAGCGAACTGGAAGACGGCGAGCGCCGGGTGATCATGAGTTTCAGAGCGGTGGGCGAGGGGCATATCTCATCCATTACTTTCCGGCGGGCGCTGCTGGATAAGTATAATAACATTACGGTTATCCCCGCCGGCGATTATATCGATGAGGCCGAGATCGTTCGTAACGCCGTCTACAATAAAAAGCTGTTTTTTGAAAAAGCCGTCACCACACAAATTAATGTGGATGTGCTGCGTGAGGTAGAACAAAAGCTGGATCACCACTTTGAATATGCTACCCTGCGCCGCATTATCCAGGATTCGCAAAACCTGCAGGAAGAGGACATCAACCGGCTGGAGTACGACAAGATATTGTGGCTGGCCGACTCGTACTACGAAATTGTTTTCTCGCTGGATACCGATATCTCCGACAGGGTGATCTTCCCCATATCCGAATACGAACGCAAAGGTATTGAGGACGCCCGCTTTGTGAAGTTTGTAAATGATGATGGCACTTATGTATACTATGCCACTTATACAGCTTATGATGGATCGCTCATTATGCCTAAGCTATTGCAGACCAAAGATTTTTACGATTTCCGCATCATGCCGCTTTATGGCGATGGCGCGCAGAACAAAAACCTGGCGCTGTTCCCGCGTAAGATAAACGGTAAGTTTGTGATGATATCGCGCATTGATGGTTGTAATAACTATATCATGTATTCGGATAAGATCAATATCTGGGAGAAGCCCATCCTGTTGCAAAAGCCTAAGTTTAGCTGGGAGTTTATACAGATAGGTAACTGCGGCTCACCCATCGAAACCGAAAAAGGCTGGGTGGTAATTACCCACGGGGTTGGCCCGATGCGCAGGTATGTACTGGGTGCCAGTTTGCTCGACCTGGAAGACCCAACCAAAGAAATAGGCCGCCTGCGCGAACCCCTGCTGATACCCAATACTGATGAACGCGAGGGATATGTGCCCAACGTGCTGTATTCATGCGGATCTATCGTGCATAATAATAAACTGATCATCCCTTATGGCTTGTCTGATTACTCTACCTCGTTTGCCGAAGTAGATATGGACGCGCTGGTGAATAAGTTACTGGCGGACGGGGTGTAGGCGCAAAAAATGCCCGTCATCCTGAGCGATAGCGAAGGATCCCCAGTGTGAAAGTCGACCATGCATTTGGCTCTGCTTGTCGGGGATCCTTCGCTATCGCTCAGGATGACGATTGGTAGTTAGCTCTCATCAAAAAAACCTCTCCATCACCACATAATCAAAACCATTCTTACTGAACGGTTCGCCGGTAATGGTAAAGCCTGCCTTCGCATAAAATCCAATAGCTGTACTTCGCGCGTTGCACCATAACCGGGTGGCACCATTTTCAATAGCCTGATCTGTTATATATTGTAGCAATTGCCTGCCAATACCTATACCCTGCACTGAAGCATCGATAGCGAATTTACGGAACTGAAAATCGGCACCCTTATTAAAAAGCGATACTACACCCACCAGTTTGTTCTGGTAAAAAGCACCGAAGTGTGTGCCCTCGTCATCCTCGGGCATGGCCATTTCATGCTTGTACTGGCCGGGGTACAGGATATCCCGGCGCAATTGCCAGGTGAGTTCCTGAGTGATCTGTTCAATGGCTATTTCGGGTGGGTTTGTCATTGTTTGTTAAATAACGGGGCAAAAATGTTAAATATAAAACCGGGATGCAATTAAGCAGGTTATAAGTATGTAACTTGTTGCCATGAAAAGCAGATATTTTATACTCGCCATCCTGTTGTTTGCCATAAAGCCCCTGTATGCGCAAACCTTAAAAGGATCGGTAGTTGAAATAGGGAGTACTGACAGGATACCTAACGTGTTTGTGCACGATATTAACAGCAAGGAAGTTGCCCTTACCGATAAGAAGGGCAATTTTGAAATAAAAACCACCGCCGGCCATACCCTGATATTTACTTCGCCCGGGTATGTATCCGATACTCTATATGTGATAGATATGGACCCCAAGCGTGTGAGCATGGCCATACAAGGCATCACCCTGCGCCAGGTAAATATTACATCAACCCGTGCCCCTTTTAACCCGCGCGAGGAATATGCCGATGTGTACCGCAAAAGCAAAGTGTACGTATTTTCGCCAAGCAGTTGGCTAAGTAAAGAGGGCCGCAACGCCCGCCGCCTGAAGCGCTATTTCGACCGTGAGGAACAGGAACGCCACGTCGACCAGGTATTCAGCATAGCTTATGTAAGTAGTCTTGTCCCGCTGCGTGGTAAGGATTTAGAGAATTTTATGACCCTGTACCGCCCTACTTACGCATACGTAATGAACAACAACGGCCCGTCGCTGGCCGTCTATATTAACGATTCGTACAAAAAGTTCATGGCCCTGCCGCCGGAAAAACGAGTGGTTCAGGAGTTGAGGTTACCGTAAGGATGAATCGTTATGCCGGACTTATTTCGGCATCCCATCTGATTAGTAAGCGCGTAGTTATCTTGCACGTGAGATGCCGAAACAAGTTCGGCATAACCGGATGTTAATTGCGGGCAGCAAATTCCAGCGTCACCGCATTCACCCGCGGACTTATCCTAAACACTCCATTATCCTTTAACTCAGTAAATCGCCCGTCCGACGTGCTAACCCGGTAGTCAAAACCCATAAACTGGCAGGTGATGCTATTGGCGTTGATCTTACCAAAGGGCAATTGCGCTTTGGGGGCCACGCCCAGATCTAAAAACCAGTTAGCCGCATTTTTGCCGCTTACTTTTATCACCATCTTCTGTTCGTTAAAGTCGATTGTTAAGTTTCCCGCACCATCGATTAAAGGCCATACGATATGCAACTTACCGGTAGATGGATTCGTTACCACGGGGGCACCGCCGGTTAGAGGGACTTCCTGCCCGTTCTGCATCGTTTTAAAGCGCAGGCCGGCTATATCTTTTGGGGTGCTCCAAATGTAGCCGTCAACAAATGGCAGGGTATAAAAGGTGCACACATTAGTTTCTACTTTTTTGTTGAGATACAAAGATGGGATGTGTTCGTTAAACAGATGGATATCCCTAAACTTAAGCGTGCCACCCTCCCAAAGTAAATTAGCCCGGTAAAAGCGACTGTTAAACCAAACGGTCTTGCGGTCGCTGCCGGGCATATCTTCGCTGACGGTAACCGATGTGGCCGGTGTGGTTTTGTAATGCTGTTTAAACCACATGCCCGATTCCTGCATGGTTTCCACCTGTATCTTACGCTCGTCGCGCAGTTTGGCTATCAGCGGCATTTGTATCTCAAAACCCTTAGCCATGGCATCCCAGGTGAACGAGTTTTCCTGCCCGGCTTGTGTATAAGCAAACTCCATCGGCTCGCCCGTTACAAATTGCTTAAAGAACCAATCTACCCACTCTGCACTACCGCCTGCCTTTTTATAAACAGGTTCCAGGGTGATCACGCTTTGCCAGCTGGTACCCAAACCGGCATCATACTGGCGCACCGGGTCGCTGCCCAGCATGCGGAAGATAGGAACAGGGATCTGGTTGGCGGCATTTTGCGCGGGCATATACGAGTTTACCTTGCTGGGATAATAAGCCTGGTTCCAATAACCACCCCAAAGGGTATAGCCATCGGTGCCGTATTGGTCCTTGCAATTGGCCGATGCTACGATATGGTATTTCTGATAGAGATAGTTCAGCGTATGCTCATCAATGAACCACGATGCGGCCGTTTTAGGATAATAGCCGAAGATCTTTTTAAAATCGCTCATGTATACATCGGCCAGCTTTTCCCTCTCTTCGGGCGTATACCCGGTTGAGAAGCCTACGTTGGCATACCAGTCCCAGGGGTAGCGGCCACGCCATTTCAACCCGGCTTTTTCTACCATCGGCTGCGGGATCTCCCACCAGGCACCTATCTCGTAAGTATCGCGCGGCAGGCTTTTTAACAACTTTTGATAACGCGCGTCCATCAGGGCATCGTACTGTAAAAGGAAGGTGCCTTTAAGGTGATACTTGTTCATGATCTCTACCTGCTTCACTACGGTTTGGTACAGCACATCCTGGGTAATGGCCGCTTCGCGCGGCTCCAGCAGGCGAATAAAGTTTACGATGTTGACGATCCTGGGCTTTTGCCGGGCCTTAACCGGCTGAGCATCGACCGCTGGTGCAAAGCCCAACGAACAGATAAACACTAAAGCTAAAGCACATCGTAAAATTCTCATGGCAGGTATAATTTGGTGGATGCAGATGGCAAATTAGCATAAATCTGCCGCATTTGTAAAATATAGGCTATAGCGGCAAAGCAACGCTGTTAACCTACGTGCTTTTTGGGCTAAAGCCAACCTTTTCTATCACTTGATCCGTCCCATAAATGGGACGGCAATGAAGTTTTGATGTTAACGATAAGCGTTTTTCATTGCCGTTGGCTTTAGCCAACGGTTTTGGTGAACTAAGTGCGGCTTTAGCCAAAAACTCTCTGCTTCAAAATTCTAAAAGCGATTTCCCCGCTTTGGATGCAAAGCAACGCTTTTATCCCTAAATTCGTTATAGTTTAAAACTAAACATCAAACCACATGCATCGCCGTCAATTCATCAACACCGGGTTATTATCAGCAGGCGCGCTGGCGCTTTTTAAAAACAGCAGCTTCGCCGCTTTAATGCAGCAGCAAACCTACCAGTTTAAGCCGCTGCGCAACAACATGGGCATATTTACAGAGCAGGGCGGCACCATCGCCTGGTTATCTAATAAAGACGGTATTGTTGTGGTTGATGCTGAGTTTCCGGCACCGGCAACGCACGTAATTGCCGAATTGCAAAAACAATCGGATAAACCTTTTCAATACCTCATCAATACCCATCACCACGGCGATCATACCGCCGGTAATATTTCATTTAAAGGTATCGCGAAGAATGTGGTAGCGCACGCCAACTCGCTTGCCAACCAAAAGGACGCCGCCCAAAAAGCTAATAATGATGATAAACAGCTATATCCCGATATCACCTTTACCGATAACTGGAAAGCCAAAGTTGGCGATGAAAGTATCCGCACGCACTACTGGGGCCCTGGCCATACCAACGGCGATGCCATGATCCATTTCGAGAACGCCAATATCGTCCACACCGGCGATTTGGTGTTTAACCGCCGCTACCCGGTGATAGATCCGGCGCATGGCGCATCGGTACGCAACTGGTCGGTTGTGCTGGGCAAAGCGCAAAAGCAGTTCAGCAAAGACACGCTGTTTGTGTTCGGCCATGCATTCGACCCGCAAAAGGTAACCGGCACCATGGACGATCTGAAAGCTATGCAAAACTATATGGACAGGCTGATTGACTTAGTAAGCGCCCAGATAAAAGCCGGCAAAACCAAAGAAGAAGTATTGACGATCACGGCCATCCCCGGTGTGGACGATTGGCAGGGACAGGGCATTAAAACCAGCCTTGGCGCGGCTTATGATGAATTAAAGACCCCCTAACCCCCTGAAGGGGGAATGAATGTGTAAATATGCAGATGTGCGTATGTGCAAATGATTTGATTGTTGGGATTTCACAGATTTTAGAATTGATTTCACCGATTTAAAAGCTCTGTGCCCTCTGTGTTTCTACCTCTGTGAACTCTGTGGTTAAATAATCATCAACATATTATTAATTCATCTGCACATACGCACATCTGCATATTTGCACATTCTCACCCTCGCGTCAAATTCTAATTTTTATTTAGAACAAAACCAATGTTCATCGCTTATATTTGCAGCGATACATTGATTTCTAACCTTAAAAAATAACCGTTATGGCATTTGAATTACCGGCGTTACCTTACGCTACCGACGCCCTGGAACCACACATTGATAAAATGACCATGGAAATTCACCATGGCAAACACCACCAGGCTTATGTTACCAACCTTAACAAAGCCTTGGAAGGCAAGCCAGAGGCTACCGCTAAAATTGAAGATATCGTAAAAAACATTTCTAAATACCCACCTGCTGTGCGCAACAACGGTGGTGGCCACTACAACCACTCGCTGTTTTGGACGCTGTTATCGCCAAGCGGCGGCGGCGAGCCTACAGGCGAACTGGCCGAAGCGATTAAAAGCACTTTTGGTTCGTTCGGCGAGTTGAAAACCAAATTGTCTGAAGCTGGTGCTACCCGCTTTGGTTCGGGCTGGGCATGGTTAATTGTTACTGCCGATAAAAAACTGGCCGTAACATCAACCCCTAACCAGGACAACCCATTAATGGACCTGCCTGAAGTAACCAAAGGTACCCCCATTTTAGGTATCGACGTTTGGGAACACGCTTATTACCTGAAATACCAGAACCGCCGCCCGGACTACCTGGCCGCTATCTGGAACGTAATTAACTGGAACCACGTAGCCGAGCTGTATGCTAAAGCTAAATAAGCAAGGCCGATAAAATAGGAACGGTCCCGGTTTTCGGGGCCGTTTTTTGTTTGTTAGCAAATTTGTCATTGCGAGGAGCTGCGTAGGCTGTGTGAAGTGGGGCGACGCGGCAATCTCGTCGTAAGTTAAGCACACTACGAGATTATTAATGGAGTTTAATTGTTTTTAAAGGCATTAATGAGCTCCCGTTGGTCGGTTGTCCGCGCTATCGCTCGTAATGACAATTCGTTTTTGAAAATGAACGTTCAGTGTCACTTAGGTACCGCCAGCCCCGCTATCCGCTACAAGTCCGCACTTCGCTAAGCTTCGTTTACGGGCTTTCCGCTCCTATCGGGTTTATATACAACGGCGGTGCTGGTACTAATCACTAATTAACAAATCACTAATCAACTATCCCCATGAAAGCAATAGTTCTCGAATCGAAAGAAAACCCCGTAGTATGCAAAGACATACCCAAACCCACCCTGCAAGCCGGCGAGGTACTGGTGCAAATAAAAGCCGCCGCGCTTAACCGCCGCGATTACTGGATCACCATCAACAAATACGCGGGTATTAAATACCCGACTATTCTTGGTTCGGATGGTTCGGGCATTGTGACCGAGGTGGGCAGCGATGACGACAGGCACTGGATAGGGCAGGAGGTGATTATCAACCCATCAAACAACTGGGGCGATTCGCCCGAATACCAGGGCAAGGATTTTAAAATATTAGGCCTGCCTGATGACGGCACTTTTGCCGAGTTTGTGAAAACTGAGGCGCAATACCTGCGCCCTAAACCGGCACATTTAAACTGGGAGCAGGCCGCGGCATTACCGCTGGCGGGTTTAACCGCATTCAGGGCCTTGTTTACCAAAGGCCGTGCAAGAAAGGGTGATAAAGTATTAATTGTAGGCGTGGGCAGCGGTACAGGTACCTTTGTGCTGCAATATGCCGTTGCGGCCGGTTGCCAGGTGTTTGTAACATCGGGCACGGGCGAAAAAATAGAACAGGCACGTGCCTTAGGCGCGGCAGCAGGCGTAAACTATAAGGCGCAGGACTGGGCAGCTCAGCTAAAACAACTGGCCGGTGGGTTTGATGTGGTGATAGATAGTGTGCTGGGCGAAGGTTTTGGTCCCATCCTGGATTTATGCAACCCAGGCGCGCGCATAGTTACCTTTGGCGCTACCATGGGCGATACGCCGCCGGTAAACGGTCGCAAGATCTACTGGAAGCAGCTGCAACTGATAGGTACCACCATGGGTACACAAGAAGATTTTAACGCCATGACTGATTTTGTAGCAGCGCATGAAATAGTACCTGTGATAGATGAAGTATTCCCGCTGGCTGATGCCAAAAAGGCCATTGATAAGATGGGCAACTCATCGCAATTTGGTAAAATAGTTTTGCGGGCCTGATTAGCATGCTTCAGTTAAGGGTCGAAGCCATCAGGTGGGAGGCTGCGGATATAGCAACTTATTTTTTGAGTGAACTGTCGGGCCGTAAGGTAAATTACCGGGCCGGGCAGTTCATTACTTTGGTGTTCGATCATCATGAGAAAGAACTGCGCCGATCGTACTCCATCAGTTCATCACCTGATGAAGACCTGTTAGCTATTACCGTTAAACGCGTCGCTAATGGCGAACTGTCCCGGTTTCTGCTTGGGCACGCCAAAGTTGGCGATGTATGGCATGCTGCCGAACCTGCGGGACGGTTTACATTAGGCGACTATCCGGGAGAAAGAGATATCTTCTTTTTCGCTGCCGGCAGTGGCGTTACACCCATCCTGTCGCAACTGAAGTATTTGCTTAACCGTGATGGGGCAAGCAAGTTGCACCTTATCTACAGCAACCGTAATAACAGATCCATTCTGTTTAAAACGGAGTTGGATGCCTTGATGCAGCAACATCCCGAAAGGTTAAATATCATATACCTGCTAAGTGATGACGGCCGCCGATTAAACAATGTGATAGCCGAGCGCCTGGTAAATGAAAACTTGCGCTTCGGTGTGCAGCGGGCGCTATTCTATCTCTGCGGCCCGTTTGATTATATGCGGATGGTGCGCCTGACCCTAAAATTTATGGGTATACCCGACGCGCATATTCGTAAGGAGAATTTTGTGCTGGATACGGTTGCCGTGGTAACCCCAAAAGCCACATTCGCTCCGCATAAGGTGCGTATTGAACTGGGCGATGAAACTTACGATATCATTACCGGCGAAAATCAGTCCATCCTGCAGGCGGCGTTGCAAAATAATATTCCACTGCCCTACAGCTGTCGTGCGGGTATCTGTTCATCCTGCGCGGTGAAGTGTAAAAGCGGTGAGGTGCGCATGACTGCTAATGAAGTACTAACGGATGCCGACCTGGCCGATGGCTGGGTGCTGACTTGTACAGGGTATGCAATGGGGGATGATGTGGTGGTTACCTCTCCTAATCCGATAGCTATCGGATCCTCTCCGAAGAGTAATAGCCCATGATTAGGCAAAGCCGGATAAATAGGCATTTTACAGATCACCCCGATGGGGTTCTGCCTTACTTACTGTCTTTTTCTACCAACATATCGCTCCAGCCGAATAAAGCCCCCTCTAAATCTCCCCCCGGTAGGGGAGACTTAGGCTGCACAAGCGTAAAATTATTAAAGTCGTCCCCTTTGGGGAGGATTATTTCATGAGGGCTTCGCCGTTTAGGTGGGGCTTAAAAGCTTAACTTAATGACATTGCCCGTAGGGGATGGCCTGTTGGTAGAAATAGGTTAAGTTTAAAATTTGGCTCCGCAAGAGCGGCCTGTTTATCTGCCTAATGATGGGCTATTACCCCCCCCCCGAAGGAGAGGACTTAAAAATGTTTCTTCCGCCCTTCGGGTCTGTCTACCGCCCCATCTTTTAAATTCCAAACCCATATGTATCGGGAAAGGCTTATCTATTATATTCAGGCGAAAAGAAATAATGAACAAAAATCCTTGTTTTTTGAACAAAAAATGAACACGCAACTTGTTGATTTATAATTTAATATATGCGTTTGTTCAGAATTTCACTTTCTCACCACTTTTTTAAAATCGCCTGTTTTTTGAGGGCACTGTCAAACTTGTGCCACCATTTGTAGTGTTTATTATCAGTATTTTCCCTTCGGATTATTTATATTTTATCCAAACCAATTTGTCGTCCACACGATAGCCGGGAGAAGGGGGTGTTTACTTCACCACTTCAATCGCCTTAACCAGCGCCGGGTCATCAGCATTAACCACCCGGTAGTAAGCCGTATCGCCCCATTCAAAGCGGGCCATATAAGCTTTCAATAATTTCTTGATGTTGTTTTTCGACCGTTTGATCTCCGGCGAATCCATCTGCTTAAGCGTACCCGAGGCATACTGGATAAAAGTATCAAACACCGCGTCGCTAACATTGTAGCGGGCTACAAAATCATCATCGTTGCGGTAGTTCTTAAATTGGGGGTATAGCTTATCGATAATAAAAGCGGTAAACAACTGGCGCTGGTTCAGCTCCTGTATCAGCACAGTATTGGTGTTGGTATCGGCCGGGATAAAAATATCGGGCATAATGCCACCACCACTATACACCTTTTTGCCTTTTGATGTATGGTAGTTTGATTTCCGGAGAAACGAACTATCCTTTAACGTATTTGCTGCCGAATATAATTCACCCTTTTGCATGCGCTCGGCTATTTCGTTATGGTAGCTTTCAATGCCGTTCTTGTACGATTTCTGGATCGATCTTCCCGACGGCGTATAATACCTCGCAACGGTAAGGTTAATGGCCGATCCATCGCCAAATGGAAACTGTTCCTGCACCAGGCCTTTACCAAACGAGCGACGCCCGATCAGTGTTGCCCGGTCCAGGTCCTGTAAACAACCCGCTAATATCTCGCTGGCCGAAGCTGAATACTCGTCTATCAGTACCGCCAAATTCCCCTGCTGAAACATGCCCGAATCGGTAGCGAAATAATCGGTGCGTGGTTCGTGAACACCCTGGGTGTAAACAATCAGTTTGCCTTTGGTTAAAAACTCGTCGGCCAGTGAAGTGGCCGCGCTCAGGTAGCCGCCGCCATTACTGCGCAGGTCAACCACCAATTTTTTTACACCCTGTACCTGTAACTTGCGCAGGGCCGCGCGGAAGTCGGCATCGCTGGTGGCGGCAAACTTGCTAAGCTTTATGTAGCCGATATCGCCGGACGCCATATAGGCCGCGTCGAGGCTACTCAAATCTACATGGCCGCGGGTAACCGTATAATTTTGTGGTTTAGCTTTATTATCGATAGTAGTAAGCCCCAGGATAATGCTGGTTCCTTTTTCGCCGCGCAGGGTGGTGTTTACTTTGTCGGCAGTTAAACCTGTGCCCGAGAATGGTTTGTTGTTAACAGTTATCAGCCGCTGCCCCGTTTTTATACCTGCCTTTTCGGCCGGGCCGCCCGGTTGCACCTGGGTAACATATAAGGTATCGCGCAGCAACTGGTACTCTATGCCGATGCCGTTAAACTCGCCCTCCAGCCGCTCGTTAATGGATTGCGCCTGCTGTGGGGGCAGGTAAAGCGAGTGCGGATCCAGGTTTTGGAGCATATTGTTAATAGTTTCGCCCTCAAAGCGCACCATATTTACGGTATCAACGTATTTAGCTTTAACCAGGTGCAACATTTGTTCAACTTTATCGTCTTTTGCAAATGGATTTGAGATGCGCCTGCCCGGAAAATTATCGTTGCTGATATACAGGCCGATGGTAACACCGGTTAATATTAATACAATGGATCTGAAGATGATCGCTGCCGCTCTTTTCATTATTAAGCAACAAAGTTAAGCATTGCTGTTAACAGCATATAATTTTTTAATATTTGTATGGTATATGTTATATACTAAATTTTACTGATTTTTGTTTATCTGTTTATAGCGCCTAATGAGATTAGTTACCGAAAAGGAATCGAAATATCATAACCTGGAGCAAATGCCGGTATCGGAATTGCTGCAGCATATTAATGATGAAGATAAAACCGTAGCCTACGCCGTAGAGAAAGCCATGCCCAAAATTGAAGAGTTGGTAAACGTAGTTGCCGACCGGATGAAGAACGGCGGCCGTTTGTTTTACATTGGCGCGGGTACCAGCGGCAGGCTGGGCGTGGTGGACGCTTCGGAATGCCCGCCGACTTACGGGGTGCCTTTTGATTGGGTGATCGGCATTATAGCCGGTGGCGATGGTGCCATACGCCGCGCCGTTGAATTTGCCGAAGACGATCCGGAACAGGCCTGGATAGATATGCAGGAATACGATATTAACAGCAAGGATGTTGTTGTTGGTATCGCCGCGTCGGGCACCACGCCTTACGTTATTGGCGGCCTGCGCAAAGCTAACGAAATGGGCCTGGCTACCGGCTGCATTGTTTGTAATAGCGGTGGCCCTGTAGCTGCCGAGGCGCAATACCCGGTAGAAGTGGTAACCGGCCCCGAATTTGTAACCGGCAGCACCCGCATGAAGGCTGGCACAGCGCAAAAGCTGGTGCTGAATATGCTAAGCACCGCCGTAATGATAAAGCTTGGCCGTGTAAAAGGCAACAAAATGGTGGATATGCAGCTAACCAACCACAAACTGGTTGACCGCGGCACCCGCATGGTAATGGACGAAACCGGCCTTGACGAGGATACAGCGGCCGACCTGCTGAAAGCTTATGGCAGCGTGCGCAAAGCGGTTGAACAACATACACGGGGAAAACAAGCGAGATAGATTAATGTGCAAATGTGCGTATGTGCAGATGAAAAAATAAAAGTGCAGATGCTTGGATATGCATATGTGCAAATGAAGAAGTGAATGTGCAGATATGCAAATGTGCGTATGTGCAGATGAGATAATTAAAGTTTAAACTAACGAGGAGGGTGTAAAATATGGTGCCGATGCAAAGTAATTTGCACATACGCACATCTGCATATTTGCACATTTGAAAAATGCACGAGATTGAACCATATTACAGGTGGAGAGATGATTACGTGGCCGCGGAGGATATGCAATCGCCATTTTACGCTACCGAATACAACGAATTTGAATTTGATAAACAGGTTTATAACTACCTGATCCACCCGCAGTGGGACTCGTTCGGGTCTAACACACTGTACCTCAAAATATTATTTAACGATTACGAGCGCGGCTACAGCATTATTGAGTTAATTGGCGAATGGAACGATGCCATTAACAACGATATTATGCTGATGAAGCGCGAGCTTTTCGACCTGATGATAGACCAGGGTATCGATAAGTTTATCCTGATTGGCGAGAACGTACTGAATTACCACGCATCCGACGATTGCTATTACGAGGAATGGTTCCAGGAAGTGGAAGATGGGTGGATAGCGGGTGTTAACTTCCAGGAGCATGTGATCAACGAATTCAGGAATAACAACATCGATTACTACATTAACTTTGGAGGCGAGTTGAACGAGCTGGCCTGGCGCAGCCTGAAACCCTTGCAGGTATTTAAAAAAGTTGAAGAAACGATGACCAAACGCCTTAACTAAATCTTCACAAAAATTGTGTATCTTTATATTGTAAATCTTAAAAAACTGAATAATTAGAAATGGAATTAAAGGATAATAACTACACTTACCAGAGTGTGATACAAATGGATGACGAGAAAACGTTATCCCGTAAATTTTTGGCAAACGTATTTTTATGGATGTTTGCCGCGTTGGCTATCTCATCGTTCTTCGCATGGGAATTTGCAAATAATGTTGACCTGCAGGCTTATATCATCGACCCGGTTACGCATGGCTTAACCGGCTTAGGTTTACTGGCCCTGTTCTCGCCACTAGCATTTGTATTGTTGATGAGGTTTGGCCTTAATCGCATATCGTACCCGGTATTGGCTATCATATTTATTGTTTACGCAAGCGTAATGGGTATCGGCTTGTCAGGCTTATTATGGGCTTATACCTTAAATTCGGTATTAAGCGTATTTGTGGCTGCTACCGTACTATTCGGCGTGATGGCTGTTGCGGGTTATACCACCAGTACAGATTTGACCAACTTTGGGTCATTATTATTGTTGGGTATCATCGGCCTGATCATCGCATCGCTAATCAATATGCTGCTGCTACACAGCGCCCAGTTTGATTATGTGTTAAGCTTCTTTGGTGTGGCTATCTTCACGGGCTTAACCGCTTACGATGTGCAAAAGCTAAAAAACATTGGCGCAGGCATTGAACAAGGCGACGCTACAGGCAAAAAACTGGCCCTGATGGGTGCATTGTCTTTATATCTTGACTTTGTGAACCTGTTCTTATACCTGCTGCGCATATTTGGTCGCAGGAGATAATCATTAGGAATGATATAAAAATTGAAAAGCTATCCATTATATTGGATGGCTTTTTTTTGCAATTTTGTTTCCTGTAACCAGTCATACCGAACTTGTTTCGGCACCCCACATGCAAAGTGACGTATGCTGTTTTCAAACTAATCAGATGGGATGCCGAAACAAGTTCGGCATGACGGGTTACTAATCTCTAAGCACTAATTAACGAATCACTAACAAATGTCCTCCCACCACATCGTACGCGAAAAGCAGGAACCAGCCTTACTGATAGCCGGATTGGATAACTTCCCGGATGAACTATTAGGCCAGTTGCTGGAATGGAGCCCAACGGTTGTAGTTACGGCTGACGTAGCCGAAAAGGTGCAATCGCAAGGCATCAAGATAGATTGGCTGGTGGCCGATGAAATGCCCGACCTGCAGCAATCGGATATTAAGCAATTTCCGTTAGCGGGTAATCACCCGCTTGTAGCCGCTCTTGACCAATTAATAGCACAGGGATATCCGGCAATTAATCTTGTTAGCGATGAATTGGATATTGAAGTGCTTGCGCCATATTTTTCGCAAACGGACCTTGTTGTTTTTTATGACGATAAAAAGATAGTGGCCCTGCACAATGGCTTCAGCAAATGGCAACCTGCCGGTAACCGTATAGAAATTTTGACACAATCGCACAATTTAGTGTACACCAATTTGGTACAAGTGGCGGATGATCTGTACGAAGTTGTGCAGGATGGCTTTTATAGGTTACAGTTCAGCGATGCTTATTTGCTGGTAGCAGAGGCTTTGTAGATGGATAGGGTATAAATAAAAAGCCCCCCAGACTTGCTCCGGGGGACTTTCAACCTAAACCTTATCACAATTAAACCGGCAAGATTGCCAGTTCATGTATATTATAGCAAGTGCTGTGCCAAAATTGGGTTTTGCCAATATTTTATGCGGCCAATTCACTCCTTTTAGTTGTATCGCGTTTGCGCAGGTAGCTGTCTAATAAAAACATCCCCAGCACCAGGTCAAAAAACAGGAAGCCCTGCATCCACTTGCTGGTGAAAACATTGTTAACCTGTGGTAGCTTTAATTTATCCTGTAGTTGAACGCTGCTGCTGCCGCTGCTCCAGTTAATATCGCGTAAAGCAAAAATTAAAAGCACCGTAATGGTTAATACAAAAAACGCGGCAATAGCATATATAATGCGCTTGTTGATGGCGGCTTTTAGCGGCACACTGGCCTCCTGGGTGCGTATTTGCTCCATTACGTTATAGGTGAACGCCATTGGCGGTTCGTCCAGTTCCAGGCTGCCAAACCCGGTGTGCAGTTGCAATAATTCCTCGTACTGTTGCCTGTATTCCGCATCGTGCTCAATTAACGCGCTTATCTGCTCGCGTTCGGCGGCGGTGCAGGTGCCATCAATATAGGCCCACAGTTTTTCTTCTATGCTGTTCATATCAATTCGTTAACCTCGTGTTTTAACAGGCGTTCCAGCTTTTCTTTTAAACGCTGCCGCGCCCTGAATAGTTTAACCTTTACGGTATTAGCCTCCATATTTAAGGCTTCGCCAATTTCCTCAAGTGATTGCTCGCCATTATAAAACAATGTAATAATGGCAGCATCATCGGGCAATAGCTGACTAATTGCCATATTTAAATAGTACGACCGCGATCTGTTCTCGGCCAGGTTCACGTCCATACCGCCGTGTGTATCGGCAATCTGGATAAAGTTTTCCTCGTCATCTATCGAATCGGTCGCCACCCGTTTTTTGCGCAGGTGGGTCATAGCCGTTGTATAAACAATGCTATACAGCCAGGTGCTAAACTTACTTTGCTGCTGAAATGATGCCAGCGAGCGGTAAGCCTTTATAAAGCAATCCTGCGCCACCTCTTCGGCATCCTCGCGGCTTTTGGTAAAGCGCATAGCCAGTGTAAACACAAACCGTTGATGACGCTTCACCAGGTCGGCATACGCCGATTGGTTACCCGCCATGGTTTGCTGTATCAATTCGATATCGGAAAGCTTGCTTTGCATTACTGGTACCTATGACTACGCGCTTTTAACGGAGGTTACACTAAAGTACAGATTTTTTAATGTCTGAATCAGAATTTACAGGATTTAAGGATTTTCAAAATTCTGTTAATTCTAAAATCCTGTAAATTCTGATTCAGACCAACCCGCGTTAGGGATTGCAGCGGATACCGGCCAGGTGGTTAAGGCCCGTGCAGTATGAGTGGAAAGCCCGGCCGCAGGCAACGCCCTTATAGTTATGGTCATTTCGCTGCGCTGTTATTGGTTATTAATGTTATTAATAATACTAAAATGCCATGCCTTATACTTTTAAAATATAAGCAGAAAAAATATTGCAATTTTTTTCATCAAGGGTGTAACCTGTTTAAAAAACCTGTGGTCATAGCTTACATAACACAAACAACGGAACAAAAATTTAATCACTTTAAAAAAATAAGAAAATGGAACACGGAGAATTACTGATCCCGATTTTAGTACCACTGGGATTATTCGCAATGATTTTTGGTATCATCTACCTAAGCAATAAAGAAAAAATGGCCATGATTGAGCGCGGTATGGATCCGCGGGCTTACCGGGCGCAACCCGCCCCCTACAAAAACCTGAAGTGGGGCTTGCTGCTAATAGGTGCCGGTTTAGGATTGTTCCTGGCTTTTCTGCTCGATCGTACCCTGTTTCATGTGGGCGAAGATAACCCGGCTATCTATTTCGCGTTGATTGCCATATTTGGCGGTGGCGGCCTGGTATTATCATACCGTATAGAAAAAAAGGAAATACTGGACAAGGAGTAGTGCAGTAGAATTAAATCAAAACAAATGGGTAAGCCGTGCGAATAGTTCGCGCGGCTTTTTTTTTGTTTAGCAGAAAAAAATTAAACTAATTTATTAATTATTAAATATTTATTACTTTTATACTGAAGAACGTTTTAAATCCTAACTATTATGAAACACCAGGTATTAGTGGCCGCAATGCTGGCCGTGTGCGTATCAGCTTCCGCACAAACCCAGGAAAAAAAGGTAGCCTTAACCAAACACGCAGAATTGAACTACACCGTGGCTAACGATGGCAAAACCAAAGAAGGCCTGTATTCGGTAAAAAACACAGATAATAATGGCGTATTGGTGCGCGGCTCTTATAAAGACGGTAACCGCGCCGGTACCTGGTACTTTTTTGATAGCAAAGAGCAGCTGACCATGCGTTACAATTACGACCAAAAGAAGGTGTTGTATCTTGATGCAAAAGCTTTGGATAATGTGAAGGTAAACGTTTTAAGCGATGATGCCACTATTGTCAAAGATGCATCGGTGCCACTGCCTTTATGCCCGGTTGATTTTTATGTAACCTTAATAGGTAAAGAAATAGCTACTAATTACAACGACCCTACCAACGAAGGTGTTACGGCAGAAATTACCGCACATATTGATGAAAAAGGCAAAGCGGTTTATACTTTGGCTTATGTATATGGTAAAAATAAAAAAAGTACACCCAAGGTTATTGGGTTAAACGCGGCTTTCCCGGTTGAATGGGTACCAAGTACTTATAAGGACAAAACTATCCCATCTGAATTTACAGTGTATGCCAAAATAGAATCGGCAAACAGCAGCGACGACAATTACAGGCGTTTTAATTGGGCCAACGAATAGCGCCGGTTGTTAGCAGATAAACAAAATGCCCTTTGAGTTTTTTCAAAGGGCATTTTTGTTTTAAAGATATCTTTCCTTGATGATACGCAGGTGGTGTAACTCGTGCCCGGCCATGATATAGGCCAGCGCCCTTACCGATATGGGGTAGTTGTTGGCATTGCCCATCAGTATACTTTGTTCATCGCTGATACCCTGCAACATTAAAACATTACTATGGCGCGCGGCTTTAAATTCTTCGGCCAGGTGGGCTAAGGTACGGTTTCCAAAACCTCCGTTATCAACATAACTATTCTCATCAAAGCCGGGCAGGTTATTTTTATCGCCGCGCGAAAAGCAAAGCAGGCGGAAAGCGAATACACGCTCAGCATCAATCAAATGGCCTAAAAGCTGCTTAATGGTCCATTTGCCCTCGGCATAGGCGTAATCGGCTTTATCGGCGGGTAAGTTGTTGAAAAAATTGAAAGTGCTGTCCTGCAGCTGGCTTAACAAGGCGGTAATATTATCCGTATCAACCAGGCTTACATAGGTTTGGTAAAAATGGGCGTATTCGCCCGCTTGCGGTTTAGCTATCATGGGTTAAACTTTTTAATATAATGCGGAAGATAGTGCCTTTGCCTAATTCAGAGTCGCGAACGAAGATCTGGCCATTATGATAATTCTCCACCATCCTTTTGGTAAGCGACAAACCCAGCCCCCAGCCACGCTTGCGTGTAGTATAGCCGGGTTGAAAAACAGTGGCGAATTTTGACCGGGGGATGCCTTTGCCCGTGTCTATCACATCAATAAATACCTGCTTATTGGTTTTATTGCCCGATATTTCAACCGTAATACTTCCGGTGCCTTCAATTGCGTTTACGGCATTTTTCAGCAGGTTTTCTATCACCCAATCAAACAGCGGGATGTTTAAACCAGCCATCAGTTCTTTATTGCCCTTTACTTCAAAGCTTATTTTGTTGCTTACGCGGATCCTGAAATATTCAACAAAATCCTTTACCACATCGTAAACCGAATAAGGTTCCAACTGGGGTTTCGACCCGATCTTTGAGAAGCGGTCGGCCACAATTTCCAGCCGGCGCACATCGTTTTCCATTTCCAGCACCAGTTGATCGTTATCGGCATTGAACTTATCCTTGATCAGCTCTATCCAGGCCATTAGCGATGATATGGGTGTGCCTAACTGGTGCGCCGTCTCTTTAGCCAAACCTACCCAAACCTGGTCCTGCTCCGACCGTCGCGACGAACTGAACGATGAATAGGCCATTAGCAAGAAGATCGCTATCACCGACAATTGAACGTAAGGGAAATACTTTAATTGGGTAAGCAGCGGCGAATCCTGGTAATAAACCAGCCAATAGCCCTTCGTGCCCAAAGGTAAAAGTATCTTTATAGGCTCGGGATGCTGATCTTTCATAATAGCCAGTTGGGCCTTAAAATAATTAAGATCGTATACAGCAACCGGGTCGCCCTTTTTTTTAGGGGGTTGAGGTATGGGGTTTAACGTTTTGTTGGGATCGAGCCCTTTGGTGAATATCATTTCACCCTTTTCATCAACTACAATAGACGGTACAATGGAGCTATCGCGCACAGCCATGGCATAGGCAATGTTGTCGTTATCATCTGATGCCATTTGCTGCTTCATGCTCATGGCCCAAACCTGCGCGCGGGTACGTTCGGCATTGGTAATGTTGCGCACCAGGTACTTGGTATAAAACAACGATCCGCAAACGATAACCACCGCGAAGGCGATCAAGGAGTATTTCCAGCGTTGTTTTTGTTGGGCGGGATTCAGCATAGCAGGCTCAAATATAATTTTTTAGTCCGGAAGTCCGAAAGTCGGGAAAGTCCGGAAGATAGTAAGTATTGTTGAACGATGGATGTATACATTTTAATTTGTCAGGCTTTTAGATAATACAACGAAATATCTTCCGGACTTTCCCGACTTTCGGACTTTCCGACTTTCTTTACATCTTTCCGACTTGCGGTCTTTCGGACTTCCCGACTGAAACCCCTATCTTTGCGCCCATCATGACAACTAACAAAGTGAGGGTGCGTTTTGCGCCAAGCCCAACCGGAGGTTTACACCTTGGCGGCGTACGTACTGTATTATTCAACTACCTTTTTGCCCGCAAGCATGGCGGCGATTTTGTTTTACGTATTGAGGATACCGACCAAAGCCGCTACGTAGCCGGCGCCGAACAATATATTTTAGATTGCCTTACCTGGTGCGGCCTTACGCCCGATGAAAGCCCGGTAGCCGGTGGCCATTACGCGCCATACCGCCAAAGCGAACGCAAGGCCATCTATCGCCAATATGCCGAAAAACTGGTGATGGAGGGGCATGCATACTACGCTTTTGACACACCCGAAGAACTGGATCAAAACCGCAAGGAGTTCCCCAACTTTCAATATGGGCATGCTTATCGCGATACCCTGCGTAACTCGCTGAACTTATCGCAGCACGAGGTTGACCAGCTATTGGATGCCGGTACACCACATGTGATCCGCATTAAAATGCCGGCTGACGAACACATCGGCTTTACCGATATGATACGTGGTTATGTAAACTTTGATACCAACCAGGTTGATGATAAGGTGCTGCTAAAGGCTGACGGTATGCCGACCTACCACCTGGCCGTAGTTGTCGACGATTTTTTAATGAAGATCACCCACGCCTTCCGCGGCGAAGAGTGGCTACCATCGGCGCCGGTGCACCTGCTGCTATGGAAATATCTGGGCTGGGAGGCCGATATGCCGCAATGGGCGCATTTGCCGCTGATATTAAAACCTGATGGCCATGGCAAGTTAAGCAAGCGCGATGGCGCACGCCTGGGCTTCCCGGTATTTGCCATGAACTGGTTTGATGCCAAGACCGGCGAACTAACCCCGGGCTTCCGTGAACTGGGCTTTTTGCCCGAAGCCTTTGTGAACCTGCTGGCTATGCTGGGCTGGAACGACGGCACCGAACAGGAGATCTTTACGCTGGATGAACTGGTAGAGAAATTCTCGATAGAACGGGTAAGCAAGGCGGGCGCTAAGTTTGATTTTGAAAAGGCCAAATGGTACAATGCCGAGTGGGTTAAAAAGCTTAATGCTGAAAGCTTAAAGCCTAAAGTAGCTGCTGTACTGGCCGATAAAGGCGTTGTTGTTAGCGATGACACCTATCTGCTGCAGGTTATCGACATGATAAAAGATCGCTGCACGCTGCTGCCCGATTTTTATCAGCAATCGGTATACTTTTTCCAGCAACCTGCCGAATATGACCTGACAGCTGTTAAACCCAAATGGACAGATGCCAAAACTGATTTCTTTAACGAGTTCGCTTCGAAAATAGAAGTATCATCAACCTATGAAGCTGTTGAACTGGAAACTATGTTTAAAGCTTTTATGGAAGAAAAGAGCTTTAAAATGGGCGATGTGATGCTGCCATTCCGCATTATGCTGGTTGGCGGCAAGTTTGGCCCGCATGTGTTTGATATCGCGGCGCTGTTAGGCAAGGAGGAAACCATCAGCCGTATAAATAAAGCGCTGGAAGCGTTTACGGCGTAAAACACTTACGTTATTTTCCACATGTGTTGTCGTTGCGAGGAGCGGTGAGGAGGAACTTGTGAAATGGGGCGACGTGGCAATCTCGTAGTTTAATATACATACTACGAGATTGCCACGCTATCGCCCGCAATGACAACTCTTTTATTAAAAGTCTTCTTTTAGAAGAATTACTCGATCATCAGCAAGGTATCATCCACAGATATTTCGCCGTGCGATTGATCCAGGATGCATTCGCCGTCTTTGATCAGCAGTAGCTGTGGCGATTCGTGATGCACGGCAAACTCGCCGGCAATTTGATTAGATATTTCGCGGTAGCGGATCAGGTCTAAAAAGTACAGTGGTATTTCGGTAGGTATCCTGTCCCAATCCATCTCAAAGCGGCGCTTGACCATCATACTGATAGAGCAACGCGTGCTATGCTTAAAAATAAGGCTATAGCCGTGGTTTTGCTTAATGCTGTTCAGTTGTTCGGCCGTATCTAATGCAGTCCAGTTCATATAAAATATTATGATACAAAAATACAGCCAATAGGCCGCATTAGTTTCAGCGAAAGGTAAAAATGGATTTTAAAGGAGCGGTTAACGCCTGGTATTGCCGTATGCCGGGCAAAGCTTTTGCGAGCACGAAGATACTGCCGCGCCTAAGGCCAGGGCTATAAAAGCGATGTATATAAACTTTCTCATGTTGTAATAACGCCAAATTTAAATTAATCGTTTAACAATCGGGCCATGTCTGCCATTTTTATGGCGGTGATGGCCGCTTCGTCGCCCTTGTTGCCATGCTTACCGCCCGCGCGATCGATGGCTTGCTGTTGATTGTCGGTAGTTAATACCCCAAATATAACAGGTTTGCTGTATTTTACCGCAACATTTGTTACGCCATTTGCAACCGCGTTGCAAATAAAATCAAAGTGGCGTGTTTCGCCCTGTATTACGCAACCCAGGCAAATCACGGCGTCCAGTTTGGTGTTTTTCAATATCAGGTCGGCGCCTGATGTCAGTTCGAAGCTGCCTGCAACTGCGTAAGTGAAAATATCAGTTTCTAAAGCGCCGTGTTTTAACAGGCTTTGATAAGCGCCCTGGTAAAGCGCGTTGGTGATCTCGGCGTTCCACTCGGCCACTACAATGCCAAAACGGAAGCCCGCTGCCGATGGCACGGTAGTGTTTGAAAAATCAGACAGGTTTTTTAACTGGGTAGCCATATTTTGATTTGGGATATCGGATGTTCGATCTCGGATTTAGCGAAAACGGATTTTTATTAAAAGCGAATGTCGGAATAACGAATCGGAAAGTAAATCCCAAATCGAAATTCCGACACCCGAAATATCATTTATAATTATTGTTTAGCTTCAGCTCGTGCAATATAACCGTCGATGCTTTGCGACTCGGCGCTCTCCGGATAATCAGATTTGATCTTCTTGTAAGTATCCGCTGCCGATTTAGCGTCGTTTTTAGCTTCGTAAACCAGGCCTAATTTTTTCAGGTAAAAAGGGGTAAGGAATTTATTGTTGGCCTTATCAGCTGCCTTCTGGAAGAATGACGAAGCTTTGTCCAGGTCCTTTAACTCCACATAAGCATCGCCGGTGCTGCCCAAAGCTTCAGCCGAAACCATTGCGTCATCACCATGATAGTTAGCATAGCTGTCGATAGCTTTTTGGTATTCGCCTTTGTTTAAGTAAGCGGTACCCAGGTAAAAATAAGCCAGGTTTGCTGCTTTAGTGTTGCTGTAGTCAGAAACGATCTTTTCAAAGCCAGGGTAGCTGCCATCGCCTTTTATCGCTTTGTCCCAATCCTTTTTCGCCCAGAAATCCTGCGCTACGTGCATTTGGTCGGCGGCTTTAACCTCGCGCGGGCCGATATACATTTTTTGGTAAGCAAAGTAAATAGCCACTATAGCCAATATGGCCGCGCCTATAAATAATAAGCTTTTTTGGTTCTCCAGTACAAAGTTGCCTGTGCCCGCATTTTCCTTCGCATTCGCCGGCGCAGCGGTGTTGGCTTGTGTTTTCGACATTTCTATTTTAAAATTAAGTTTGCAAAAATACGTTTTTCAAAATTTTTAACAATAGCTTTTAATTTAATTTGTTACACTTAATTTTTGCGCCCGTTTAACAAGCAAAATAAAAGGGTATTGTTACCTTTGATGTGCCCTTATTACTCACCCCGACATCGTTTCACTCGTCGGCCCTCTCTCCGCTGCGCGTAAAGAGGGCGGGAATAGTATCCGATAACCTTATTCCCTCTTTCCGCGAAGCGAAGAGAGGGTGGTCAAGCGTAGCGTCGACCGGGTGAGTTAAGGCCCCATGTTATTATGTATCTGCATCAATTATCCGTCATCAATTTTAAAAATTACACCGAGGCCGAACTTACGTTTAGCGAGGGTGTGAACGTTTTTGCCGGTAATAACGGGGCCGGCAAAACCAATATGCTGGATGCCGTGCACTACCTGTCGCTTTGTAAAAGTTACTTTAATCCTGTCGATAGTCAGCAGATAAAGCAGGGCACAGAGTTTTTTATGCTGAGCGGCGTTTTTAATAAAGATGGCCGGCAGGATACAGTGGCCTGCGCCGTAAAGCGTAATCAAAAGAAGCAGTTTAAATGTAATAAAAAAGAATACCAGCGCCTGGCCGACCATATTGGTAAGTATCCACTGGTGATGATATCGCCTTACGATGTCAGTATTATTATTGAGGGCAGCGAGGAGCGGCGCAAGTTTATAGATAACGTAATATCGCAAACGGATAACCGCTACCTGGACGAACTGATCATCTATAATAAAGTATTGGCCAACCGCAACGCCCTGCTGAAGCGAATTGCCGAAACCGGCCGGTACGACCCAACCCTGCTGGAAATACTGGACGAGCAACTCATCACATCGGGCAACCGCATTTTCGAGAAGCGTAAAGCCTTTATGGAGGTTTTTACGCCGATATTTAATACACACTATCAGTTTTTAAGCGATGGGGCCGAGACGGTGGAACTGGTTTACGAATCGCAATTGCTGACGGCCGGTTTTGCCGATCTGTTGAAGCGCAGCATCGAACGGGATCGTTCTTTAGAGCGCACGACAGCAGGTATCCATAAGGATGATCTGCAATTTACCATCCACGGTATGCCGATGAAGAAATTTGGATCGCAAGGGCAGCAGAAATCTTTTCTGATCGCCTTAAAACTGGCACAAAATAGCTTCCTGTATAAGCAAACCGGTTTTAAGCCCTTGCTGCTGCTGGATGATATTTTTGATAAGCTGGACGAGCACCGCATTACCAAGCTGATGCAGATGGTATCCGACCATGATTTTGGCCAGGTATTTATTACCGATACCGATGCCCGGCGCGCTACGGCAGTGTTTGAAAAAATAAACGTTGATTTTAAACTTTTTAAAGTAAGCGGAGGACAGATCGATGCGTAAAGCTAACGACAAAACCCTGAAGGAAGCCATTGAACAAATGCTGCAGGTTTACAAGATCAAGCGCAAGTACGAAGAGACCGGCATCACCACGGCCTGGCCCGAACTGGTGGGCAAATCGGTAGCAAACCGTACGCGCGAACTATACATCAACGATAAAAAATTGTTTGTGCGGATAGAATCGTCCGTAATTAAAAACGAATTGATGCTGATGCGGGCGCAGATCATCGAAAAGATAAACGACCGGGCAAACGCGAGAATAGTAGAGGAGATTATTTTCCTTTAAAAGTGCCGCCGCTGCGTACCAGGTGTACGCTGGCATGCCTGCGGAAGATATCATCGCGCACCAGCGAGTACATGATAATGAACAATCCGGGCATCAGGAACGCGAACTGTACTTCAGGGTGGTTCCTGAATACATTTATACAGCCAATTGCCATACCAACAATCACTGCCGAATAAATGATATATCTAAGTACTACTAACATGGTCTTATCCTTTCAAATCTAAATATAAAATTGTAAACAGGCAGCTGTAGCTTTTATTCGCAACGTAAAAGTAGATGAAAATGTTTCGGGAAACAAATGTTTTAAACTAAAAATGTCCGGATACCGTAACAATTACAGTATCCGGACATTTGAGGGGGAGAACCAGCCGAGGGTTAAGAGGTGCTAATTGGTGATTTTAACCACAAAGGGCACAAAGACTTTTCACAAAGAACACAGAGGGATTAACAATCAGATGTTTTATTTGATTCAAAGAAAAAGGTCGCAAAGTTAATTTACTACAAATTAGCTTTGTGACCTTTCGTTTTTTTTCAGAGCCTTAAATCTTTAGAAGGTCTCTGTGTCCTCTGTGTTTCTTTCTTTGTGGCCTTTGTGGTTAAATCACCCGCAAAAGCTTCAATTAAAACCTTTCGAAAGCCGAGAAGAAGAAATTGCCTTCGATCTCCGCGTTCTCGTCAGAATCTGAACCGTGAACAGCGTTCGCGTCGATAGATTTAGCGAATAACTGGCGGATGGTGCCTGGCTCGGCCTGTGCAGGGTTAGTAGCGCCTATCAGGGTACGGAAATCGGCAACAGCGTTGTCTTTTTCTAAGATGGCGGCAACAATAGGGCCCGATGACATAAATGTAACCAATGCATCGTAAAAAGGGCGTCCTTTGTGCACTTCGTAAAATTTGCCGGCCATTTCTGGGGTTAAGGCAGTGTATTTAAAGGCAACGGGTTTAAAACCGTTTTTAATGATCATATCCAGGATGGCGCCAATGTGTCCGTTAGCCACAGCATCGGGCTTGATCATGGTAAAAGTTCTGTTAGTGTTCATGCGTTTAATTTGCGGCAAAAATAGCTTTTTTAACTTAAAATGTAAAAGGGTTTATACAAATACTATAGCATGTATTTAATTAATTTAATTATGTTTGCAACTCTTTTTTTAAAATGTTTGATATAGCGTCGCTCAGGGAATTATTAGCGCAGCCCCAAAAAATTGTGATCACTACCCATCATAAGCCTGATGGGGATGCCTTGGGTTCGTCATTAGGCCTATATCAGTATTTGATACAGCTTGGCCATCATACAACCGTTATTTCGCCAACCGATTATCCCGATTTTTTAAGCTGGATGCCGGGCAATGGCGAAGTAATGATCTATACCGAAAACCAGGATGCCGCCGCGCAGCTGATAGCTAATGCCGCCATCATCTTCTGCCTTGATTTTAATGCGCTGGGCCGCATCAATCAAATGGGCGAACTGGTGGGGGCAAGCCCGGCCAAAAAGGTAATGATAGACCATCACCTGGAGCCGGAAGATTTTGACGATTATCGCTACTGGGATATTAACGCTTGTGCAACCGCCCAACTGGTTTATCACTTTATTGTTGAAGAACTGGGTGGCAAAAAATATATCAACGCCGATGTAGCCACCTGTTTGTATACCGGTATCATGACCGATTCGGGTTCGTTCCGCTTTCCGGGTACCACATCGGCAGTACACCGCACCGTGGCCGACCTGATAGATGCCGGCGCTGTGAACTGGCGCATACACGAGTTGGTGTATAGCAACTCATCCGAAGAACGCCTGCGTTTTTTGGGCCATTGCCTAAGTGAAAAGCTGGCGGTGCTGCACGAGTACAACACCGCCTTAATAACCGTAAGCCGCGAGGAAATAGAAAAATATAATGTGCAAACCGGCGATACCGAGGGCATTGTAAACTACGCGCTATCAATAACCGGCATCCGTTTGGCGGCATTTATTGTTGAGCGAAATGATAAAGTAAAACTATCTTTGCGATCGAAGGGGGATTTCCCGGCAAACGAAATTTGTAAAAAATATTTTAACGGTGGCGGCCACCGCAACGCGGCAGGCGGCGCATCCGATGATACCTTAGAACAAGTAACCAATCAATTTAAAGCTATATTACCAGAGTACAAAACACTATTAATTCAATAAGTAAGACAAAACAAACAATGAAAAAAAACTTAATTTATTTAGCTGTTGTAGCCGTTGCCCTGAGCAGCTGTGGTGGCGGATTTAAACAAGGCCCCGGCGGCTTGCTTTACAACATCCACGAAGATAAATCGGGCGCTACCATTAAAGAAGGCGATTTTGTAGCCATTAATATGATAGCTAAAACCGAAGGCGACTCGGTACTGAGCAATACTTATACCCAGGGCCGCCCTATACTGGCACCTATCCCTAAGCCTCAGTTTAAAGGCGATGTGGTTGCCGGTATTATGATGCTGAGCGAAGGCGATAGCGCTACCGTTAAGGTAAATGTCGATTCGATGGCCAAAGCAGGTACGCCAAAGCAACCTGGCTTTAAAGGTAAATACGTTGTATTTCAGCTGAAAGTTGAAAAGGTAATTGCCAAAGGTAACCTGGCCGAAAACGTATTCCAGGATCGTATTAAAGCATTTTATACAGATTATGTTGCCAAGATAAAAAACGCTGAACCCGCCAAGATCAAAAAATACATCGACGATAAAAAGCTGAAAGTAACCAAAACAGCTTCGGACCTGAACTACGTGATCAACACACAAGGTAATGGCGCTGTGCCTGTTGCCGGCGATACGGTAATGGTTTACTACGCAGGTAAAATGCTGAACGATGAGATCTTTGAAACCAATATTAAAGATGAGGCCGTGAAAAGCAAAAAGTTTAACCCAATGAACCCTTACAAACCAATTCCGGTGGTAGTGGGCCAGCAAAAAGTAATAGCTGGTTGGGACGAAGCTTTATTGATGATGCACGTAGGTACCAAAGCTACGCTGATCATCCCATCTAAACTGGCTTATGGCGAGCAGGGTATGCCACCTGTTGTTGGCCCTTACACGCCATTAGTGTTTGATATTGAGGTAGCCGCGGTTAAAAAGCCAAACCCCAATGCTGCAGTGCCGGCCCCGCCAGCGCCACAGCCGCCAGTGCAAGCTAAAAAATAATAAAATGTATATTTACAGCCTCCCGCTACCATGCGGGGGGCTTTTTAATTTGATATGAAGAAGTTCCTTTTTTTAGCGCTGCTAACAGTACCGTTTTTAGTGAAAGCGCAGGATGGTTTTATGCGTACCCCCAAAGGCGTACAGTATAAAATTGTAAACCCAAACACGGGTAACCGCATTAAGCTTGATGATGTGATTACCTTTCAGGCTACACAAAAAACCGATAAGGATTCGGTATTGTTTAGTTCGTACACTTTAGGGCACCCGATAAAGATCCAGGTGAAGCCATCGGAAAATATTGGCGATATGATGGACATTTTCCCGCTGATGACCGCTAAGGATAGCGCCTATGTGAAAGTGCCTACCGATTCTATTTTTGTTGGACATGAAGAGGCCCGCCCGCCATTCTTCCCTAAGGGCAGCTACCTCATCTTCACCCTGAAGATAGAAAAGGTGCAAAGCCTTACCGAAGCCATTGCCGAGCGCAACGCCGATATGGAAAAAATGCGTGGCGCCGAAGTTGCCAATGCCGATAAATATATTACCGCTCACAGCTTAACGCTGAACAGCACCCCATCGGGCTTAAAGTATGTCATCACCCAGCCAACCATTGGCCGTAAGGTGGTTGCTAACGATACGCTGCTGGTTAACTATGCCGGCCGCACCACCGAGGATAAGGTATTTGATACCAGCGTTGAAGCCATTGCAAAGGCAGCCGGCTTAAACCAGCCGGGCCGCACTTACGAGCCTATTAAATTTGTGGTAGGGCAAAGCCAGGTAATTAAAGGCTGGGACGAAGGCCTGCAACTGATGACCGAAGGATCGAAGGCGACGTTTGTTATCCCATCTACCCTGGGCTATGGCGAGCAGGGAGCCGGTAACGATATCAAACCATTCAGCACACTGGTGTTTGATGTAGAGGTGGTAAAGGTGATCCATCCCAAACCTGTAGCTACCAAACTGGGCGCAAAAGGCCCCGTTAAAAAACCGGGTACTGCTCCGGCTAAAAAGCCGGCAACCACTACGCCGCCGGCTAAAAAGCCCGCCGCTACGGTAAAGAAATAATATTTTAAAAGCCTGCTGCTAACCACAGCAGGCTTTTTTGTGCTTGTGGTTTCAGTGATGAATGTGCAGTTCGTCCTTACCAAAGTCCCGTTGGTGTAATTTAGTTGGCGAAGTGATACGGTTTATATAAGTTGGTTTCAACTATTATAATTAAACCTTATCACATCAAATGAAGAAACATTTTTTCAATCCCCCTAAATGGCGGCTGTTGGCCTTGCTGTTAATTTCAGGTATTAGTTTTATTATTTACAGTTGCCATAAAGAGATCAAGTTTACCGCGCAGGAAGCTAACGCGGCAAAGGCGGCCGAAAATTTTTCAATAAAAGAAGCGAGTACTTGGTTTAACGGTAACAAAACCACGTTGGCCAATAAAATAAAGCTTACCGCCGATATTTCCTTTTTAAAAGACCTGTCGGATTTTACCCCCGTTTGGGACAGCGCCCGCACCGCACTTGATACCAACTATTACGTGGTGGAGGCGCCGGCCCGTTACGTTAAAAAATGGGGCTTTAATGCCGATAGCAATACGACCAATATCAACGGCCTCACCCGGTTGCTGGTATTAAAAAGCAAGAAATATGGCAGCACCAGCGCCGTATTAATGCATATACATGGTAAGCCGGGTGTAAACGCGGCTAATGTACACTATATGGATGTGCCCCAAACCTTTAGCGGCAATATTTTTTATACCGGTTTACAAGGTGGGTTTATAAATGGGTATGTTTATAAAAACGGGAAGATCATCCTGGCCAGTTCGGGCAAAAGCAATACCGTTAAACCATCAGGGCCGCAGATATTAACCGCCGCTGCGCCGGGCGAATGTGAGACCATAGAAATAGGCTGGTATATGCAGGTATGCTACTATACATCATCTGACGTACTTACGGGTTGCGATGACTGGATCTATCTTTACAGTACCTTTGAAACTTATTGTGTGCCAGGCCAGCCGGGCGGTGGTGGCGGCGTAGCACCACCAACTGATTGCGATAATGGCGGTGGTGGCGGTGTATATGAGCCACCTGTAGAGGCTGAATCTATCAATGGTAAACTGGTGGTGAGGGGAGTGCCGCCACCGGATAGTACAAGTAATGGTGGTACGCCGTGTGAGCCGGTTCAGGATATTAAAAATAAAGTTAATGATCCTTGCTTGCATAAGATGGTAGATTCGGCGATAAACAGAAATATCGAGTATGATGCGTCAGAATCAATGAAAGGAATATTTGATTCAAATTCCGATTTTAATCTTACTTTTTTGGATAATACGCTAAGTTCTACAATTGATGGAACTTCACAGGTCCAACACGCAGGAGCCTCTATACAACAAGGGACTGGGAAGAGAATTATAACAAGTATGGATATTAATATCACATTAAATTCTCAAACATTACCTAATGCCTCACAAGAATATATTACAGCAACGATCTTACATGAGGTACTTCACTCGTATTTTATACAAGCTGGTTATATAGGTGATGACCATGACACAATGTTTAATAAATATATTCCTTGGTTTGAATCAGCACTGCATGCTATTTATCCCCAATTGGATAATAATGATTTACAAGCTCTAGCTTACGGAGGGCTGCTGGATTCCCAAGCGTTTAAAAACTCGACTGAGGGTGCTAATGGTAATCTTTATTTTACTATAAATAATTTGTATAAATACGGAAATAAAGGAAAAAAATGCGGCTCGCAATAGTATATCATTTTCTATATTCAAAAAATAAAACTTAGTTACATATGAGATTTTGCTTTTTAATACTAATAGTTGGCATTATGGCAATGCCACAAAAGAGTTATGCGCAACTAACTAAGTATTACGCGTTCATTCATTACGTATCGCGTAGTTTAAATCCGCCCCAATCGGTTAAGGAAAATTGCGAATGGCAGTACGCCATTGTAAAGGTTAAGCCGGATAGACAAGGCCGAATCATCAACTGTAGCATTCTTAATAAAGTGTCCGATGATCTGAAGAACAGTTTTGGATTTTTAAAAGGATATCAATTCCCGGCAAGTATGCATATTAATGGCAGGCCGGTTGTGTTTTGTGTGTCTATCATGAACGAAAAAAGTGCCTGTGCTACGCAAAGGTTATACACGCCATCACAATCATTGGGGATCGTATTTGCTGATTTAAGAGTTCAGCAAATGCATCAGCCGCAAACGCTGTTTTTATTTGATATGGTTGATGTTGTTTACTCCTCGGATGCTGTTAGATAGAATGCCCAACCTGGCATGAGTATGCAGCGCCGGACTAAACTTTGGGGTACTGATGCCTCACATTACTGGCGATGAACCATTAACATTGGAGCAACATCGGCTTTCCACTGAGGGATTTAACAAAAGATATGGTAGTAAGATTATTGATTCAAAGATTGTGAAGATCAATAGTATTAGGTTTTTTATATTTCAATATCAAGAGGGTGACGAAATTAACTTAACCTTTACTCCCGATTTTCGAAACAAATCCACTACATACTGCTCGATAAAATATAAAAAGCCAGACGAAGAAAAGGCAGAGAAAATATTCAATACGCTGTTAAATAACTTTAGATATAAAAATTAACTATGTAAAATAAAATCCCGCAAGCCTGCTGCTAACCACAGCAGGCTTTTTACTTTTGCAGCATGGTATTAACCGATACGCATACCCACCAGTACTACGAGGCCGATGCCGAAAAACGCGCCGCCCTGATGCAACGCTGCTTTGATAACGATGTAACCCGCCTGTTTTTGCCCAATGTTGACGTGGCATCCATGCCGGCCGTATTTAACCTGGCTGCCGAATATCCGCAAAACTGCTTCCCCATGCTGGGCCTGCACCCCTGCGACGTTAAGGACGACTGGCAACAGCAACTGGATACCATCCACGCCGCCATCCCGCAGCAAAAAATATACGCCATCGGCGAGATAGGCATCGACCTGTACTGGGATAAAACCACGCTGGATAAACAGGTGGAGGCTTTTAAGATCCAGATCAATTGGGCCAAGGCTAACCAATTGCCTATCGTGATCCACTGTCGCGATGCCTTTGATGAAGTATATAAAGTATTGCAGGAAGAGCAGGACGATGACCTGCGCGGCATCTTCCACTGCTTCAGCGGCACGGTAGAGCAGGCTAAGCTGATAACTGATATGGGCTTTTACCTGGGCATCGGCGGGGTGGTTACCTACAAAAATGGTGGCCTGGATAAGGTGGTAGCACAAATCAACCTGCAGCATATCGTTTTAGAAACGGATTCTCCGTATCTTACGCCCGTTCCTTATCGCGGTAAGCGCAACGAAAGTTCGTACCTGGTGTATGTGGCCCAAAAGGTGGCCGAACTGCGTGGCACCGATATCGAATCTGTAGCAGCCATCACCACCGCAAATTCTAAATTGATATTTGGCATATAAGGCGGCAATTTTACAGGGTAATTATTATATTTAAAGCTTAACTCAATATATTTTAAATGTGCCAGATACTCATCATCTATACCGGAGGGACAATCGGTATGATGAACGACCCCAAAACTAATGTGCTGCGGCCCATTAATTTTGAACAAATTATGGAGAATGTACCCGAATTGGAACGGCTGAACTGTCGTATCAATGTACACTCCTTTTCCGAGATTATCGATTCATCAAACATGAACCCGGTGATCTGGAGCGAATTGGCCGGCCTCATCGAAAAGAACTACGATAAGGTGGATGGTTTTGTGATTTTGCATGGTTCGGATACCATGTCGTTCACCGCATCGGCGCTAAGCTTCATGTTAGAGAATCTGGCCAAGCCCATCATCTTTACAGGTTCGCAATTGCCGATCGGCTCCATCCGTACCGATGCTAAGGAAAACCTGATGACGGCTATAGAAATAGCCAAAGCCAAAAAGAACGACCGTGCCCGTGTACCCGAAGTTTGTATCTATTTTGATTATAAGCTCTTCCGCGCCAATCGTTCGTTCAAGTATAACTCGGTTAAATTCGAGGCATTCCGCTCGCCCAATTATCCTATCCTGGCCGAATCGGGCGTGCACATGCGTTACAGTATTAACGATATCCGTCAACCGTCGGAAGATGGCGGCCTGATCGTGCATAAGGAACTGATGAGCGATGTTGCCGTATTGAAGCTGTACCCGGGCATTAGCCCCAAGGTGGTGGAAACTATTGTAAACGCTGATGTGCGCGGTATAGTGATGGAAACCTTCGGGGCCGGCAATACCACAACCGACCAATGGTTTGTAGATATGCTGAAGGGCGCTATCGACAAGGGTAAGATCATCCTGGATATATCGCAATGTAAGGTGGGTACGGTTGAACTGGGCCGTTACGAAACCAGTAAGCAGCTAAAGGATATCGGCGTAGCCAACGGTTACGATATGACCTTTGAGGCTGCCGTTACCAAAATGATGTACCTGCTGGGTCAAAGCAACGACTCTAAACAGGTAAAGGAATGGCTGGAGACCGATCTGCGCGGCGAGCTGACCGTATCGTAGCATACTTTTCATTATAAAAAATTATATTAGGCCTTAGTAATTACCAATACTAAGGCCTGATCTGTTTTTAATGTACCCTTTAACCCGCAAATATAATTGCGGGTAACACGGTATTTTACGCCATTGGCCATGTAGGTAGTTTTATAAAAGGTTAAGCCTAACTAAACCCTATGATAAAATACCTGATTCTTTTTTCCATCGCTATACTCTTTATCAATAGTTTGCACCTGTACGGGCAGGATAAAGCCCGGATAGCGGCGCTTGAAACCTCGTTACAAAATGCTAAAACAGACAATGCCCGGTTGCAGATACTGGGCGACCTGTGCTGGAACTATAGTTTTATCTCGTTTGATAAATCGCTGGCTTATGGGCAGCAGGAACTAAAACTGGCCCAAACCATGCGTAACGATACCGCGGTGGCACTGGCATATAGCGATATTGGAATTGTATACACCCGCAGTAACGAATTGAACGAGGCACTGAGCTGGCATCAAAAATCGTACGCGCTGCGCACAAAACTGGGTTTAAAGGATAAGGCGGCGGCGTCCATATCAAACATAGCTGTAATTTATAAGCAACAGGGCAATTATGATAAGGCACTGGAAAGTATGATGGACGCGCTGAAAATCTATACCGACATTAACGACCTCCCTAAAAAAGCGCTGGTATTAAATAATATCGGCCTGCTGTATATGAAGTATAACAAACAGGAAGAGGGCAAAAAGTACCTGCTGGAAGCCTTAGCTATTGCCAAACAACTGAAACTAACAGCGCTTGAATCTACCTGTTATTACAGCCTGGGTACTTATGAATATAACCGAAAAAACTATCCCGCGGCATTGAAGCTATGTTTGCAATCGCTGGATATCAAGATCAAACTGAATGCCCAGGCCGATATCGGAATTCAGCAAAACACCATTGGCGAGATCTATGAAAAGCAGAAGAAATACCCCGCGGCGCTGGCCTGGTTCCAAAAATCGCTGAAGATCAGAGAAGAGTTGAAAGATCAGCTGGGCGTTGCATCGGTATATAAAAATATCGCTACGGTTTACACCGGCCAGGGCAAATATGACGATGCCGAACGCTACCTGCTGAAAAGTATTTCGGTGTTTAGTAAGCTGAACGCGAAAGATTATTTGCAGGATGCCTATTTGTTACTGGCCAGCAATAACGAGGAACGTAAAAACGACCACTCGGCACTGGTAGATTATAAACGATCGATAGATATAAAAGACAGTATTATTAACCGCGAAAGCCTGAACAAGATCAACGAGTTGGAGATCAAGTATCAAACCGCGCAAAAGGAACAGCGTATCCTATTGCTAAGCAAACAGAACCAGATACAGCAACTTGAAATTAATAATCAAAAATTGAAAGTAGAGCGGCGCAATACGATGATGGCTGTTGGTATAGTGGTGTTGTTAATGGTGCTGGCCTTTGGCTGGCTGTTTTACAATAGCTACAAACTGAAGCAGGAAGCCCGGTTGCAGGTCGAGATCATCCGTCAGCAGGATATCGCCACACAGGGTATTATAGCCGCCGAGGAACGCGAACGTAAGCGTATAGCCGCCGATCTGCATGATGGCGTAGGGCAATTGTTCAGCGCGGTACGCCTGAATTTAAGCAGCCTGATGGACAGGATCCCGTTTGCTAAACCCGAAGATAAAGACCTGGCCGAAAGAACAGTTATGATGGTTGATGAAAGCTGCCGCGAGGTGCGCACCATTGCCCACCAGATGATGCCCAATATTTTATTAAAAACCGGGCTGGCATCGGCAGTTAAGGATTTTATTAGTAAAATAGATGCAGAAAAGCTGAAGGTAACGCTGGAAACATCGGGCCTGAACGAACGGCTGGATAGCAATACCGAAATTGTGCTGTACCGCGTGATACAGGAATGCGTAAATAATGCGATAAAACACGCGGCCGCCAACCGGCTGGATATACAACTGGACCGGAATGAGACAGAAATATCGGTAACGGTAGAGGATAACGGGAAGGGCTTTGATACCAGCGATAAGGAAAAGTTTGAGGGCATTGGCCTCAAAAATATCCTTACCCGCCTGGCCTACCTTAAAGGCTCGGCCGATTTTTCTTCGGCGCCCGGCAAAGGCACTTTGGTGGCTATTTATGTACCTTTAACCTGATACGATGAATGGGGCTAAAAATATTTTTATTGTTGACGACCACCAAATGGTGATCGATGGCCTGAAGTTGCTGATAGGTAACGACGATGGTTTTCATATTGTAGGCGAAAGCAAGGACCCGCTGAAGGTTACCGATATGCTGGCCGGCCTTAATGTGGATATTTTGCTTACCGATGTGAGCATGCCAGGTATGAGCGGTGTGGAACTGACCCGTAATATCTGCAAGCTTTATCCGGATATTAAGATATTGGCCCTGTCCATGTTTGGCGATGCCAACGTGGTAACCGAGATGATAGACGCGGGAATATCGGGCTATATCCTTAAAAACACCGGCCGCCAGGAATTGATGGACGCCCTGAATAAAATAGCCGCCGGGCAAAATTACTACGCCCCGGATGTTACCCACCACCTGGTAAAATCGCTTAAGGAAAATAAGGAGGGCAACCACCTTACCGACCGCGAGGTAGAGATCATCCGCATGATAGAGAAGGAATACAGCAACAAGCAAATTGCCGATATGTTGTTCATCAGCGAACGTACCATTGAAACCCACCGGAAGAATATCTTCCGCAAAACTAATACACAAACAGTGGTGGGTTTGTTGAAGTACGCTTACGAGCGGAAGATCATCTAAAAAAATCCGTCATGCCGAACTTGTTTCGGCACCCCATCAAACAGGTACAATACGCAAGATGACTTTGCAAGTGGGATGCCGAAACAAGTTCGGCACGACAATAGAGTTGCAGGATTACTCCCTCACCGCCACAATTTCCCTACCACCCTGAAACAAGGTAAGCTTAGTAACCACCCCTTTCTCATCCTTTGTAAACCTTATCTTCGCTGCCACAACCGTATAAAACACCTCCAGTTCCGATTCGGCATAAACCTCTACCTTGGGCTGGCCGGTTAGCTGCACGTATATCTGTCCGTTCTCGCTGCTTACTATCACTTTTACCTGCGGGGCATCCTTAAAGGCGTAATTACCTTCGATGGCTTTGATCTGCGCCGGGCTCAATACCGCGCTTTTTGTGAATGGCATAGCCGATGGTATGGTAAACGGCTTTTTGAACAGGACATTTTCTATCGCAAACGTTAATTCGTACAGGTTAATCACATTGTAGATATTGGTGAGCAGGATAATGGTTTTATTTTTATCCGGATAGCGGCAGATCATGGTCATGTACCCCGGGTATCCACCCGAGTGCATATAACGCCTTGTTCCGTTTTGCTCCGATAATACCAGCCAGCCGAACCCGTAAATCATACCGCCAAGTTTGGCTTCCTTGCCATCGTTCAGTTTGGCAGGGATGTAGGCCAGTTCCTGTTCGGCTTTGCTTACCAGCTTTTCGGTGTAAAGCGCCTGGTCCCATTTCAGCATATCGCCGGTGTTGCTGCTGATACCATACGGACCGGCCACGCCATCTAAATAATACTCGTAACGGTTGGCGTTGAAAGAATCGTTTAGCATAAAGCGACCTTTTGCCGGATCGTACATATAACCGTAAGCATAATCGGCTATTTTTTGTTTGGCCGATCGTTGGCCGTACACTTTGGTATGCGTCATACCCAGCGGTTTAAAAATGTTCTTATCCAGGTAATCGCCAAAAGGTATACCTGAAACCCGCTCTACAATCTGGGCCAGCAGCAGATAGTTGGTATTGGAGTACATTAGCTGATCATTAGGTTTAAACAGCACTTTCTGCTTATTCTTAGCTAGCGATGCCACCACATCATTATTATAGTTAACGCGGTTAACGTCGATCATTTTGTCATCCCAGCCCAAAAAATCCGGGATGCCCGAGGTATGGTGCAGCAGGTTATTGATGGTGATGCCATGATAAGGCAATTCAGGAAAATACTTGTTCAGGCTGTCGTTATAACTCAGCTTGCCTTGCTGATGCAACTGCATAATAGCCATAGCTGTAAATTGCTTCGATACCGATGCCAGTTCGAACATCGTTTCGTTAGTCAACGGCTGTTTGGTATCGAAATTGGCATAGCCGAATGCTTTTTGATAGATTGGCTTGCCCTGATCAGCAATCAATACGCAGCCGTTCAGGTATCCTTTTTTAGCCAGCGTGCCGAATAATGAATCGAGGTTCTTTTCAGTTTGGGCTGATGCATTGCCGATACTTGCGTAAAGCAGGACAGCGCCAATCAACAGGCGTATGTAAAACAGGGGTTTATGACGTGACATAAGGTGGTTATTGTTCAGTTAAATATAACGATAGGAGTGCGGAAACCTGCCATTGTTACATCACCACAACATCTTTCGCCCGCTCGGCGGGCAATACTTTTAGCACTTCTACTTTGCCGTTCTTCAGTACACCCTCAACCGTGGTATTATAAGGCGCGTGCAGTTTAAAATGCACATCCCAATCCTTAGGCCAGGCAGGGAAGAGGTAGATCTTGCGGTCATCTACCTGCATCAGCATTTCCTGCAGACCGATCATGCCGCTGCCGCCCCAGTTATGGTCGGGTGTCCAATCGAACCCCGGCCCCCAGAACGCCGGGAAACGGCGACCGGAATCTTTCAGTTTAAAGGTGGTTAATTCGGCAGCTTCCTTGGTTAAGCCCAAACGGGCCGCGAAGATGTTATCCTGTTTCCAGCCTATCCCGCTGCGGAATTTAATGGCCAGCGTATCATATTTCCAGGTGTTTAGAGCCACATCTAAACCGGGTTTGTGCAGGCCGTGAATCCCCCAGGGGAATATCGAATAGAACTGGGTGCTCTCCACATTATTTACCCGTTGCCAACTTTGCGCGGGCGATAACATTTGGTGCCCGTTCATTTCACGGTATGTTATTGGCGGGATGCGTTTGGCAAAAGCTTCCAGTTTGGCGCGGTCATCTTTACTTAAATAATTCTCCGGTAATTCCAGCAGGGTTTTAGTAACTGTTTGCAGTGCTGCTATGGTAGAGTTGGAATTGTATGCCATTTTATAGGTCTCGGCGCCGCTGCCGGGGTATAGCACTAAATGCCCGTTACCATCCAGCGCTTTGTTGCCTAATGTGCGGGCAATGTATTGGTAATGCTCATCGAAAAACGACAGGCAGCTTTTGATAAAAGGCAAGTACTGGTTTACATCCTTACCCTCATAACGGTGGGTTTCCAGCATCATCTGGCAAAATTCCAAAACAGTGTCCCAGGTATATTCCAGCCAGGCATTGTATTCTAAACCTTTATCGAAGCCCGCCGGGCGTTTGGTGCCATACTCAGCAAAATTGGGCAGACCGAAATTTTCCAGCTGCTCGGTAAAAGCGGCGCCACCATGGTTCCAGTACACTTTGCTGCGCAACTCGGCATTGTGCAGGGCGCGAAGGTAGAAGTCAAATTGGGGCTTCATCATATCAATGTCGCCGCTTTTTAGCATAGGCCAGTATACCAGCCGCTGGTTTTGGGCGGTCATTAAACCGCCGCCCCAGTTACGGAAATCGGGCGTGTAGGCGTAGTCCCTGTTCACAAAAACCGGATCGTAAGTGAACAGGCCGCCGTTAAACTTGGTAGGGGATTGCCCAAAAGCATTACAGCCCAGCATATAGCGAAATAACTGATAATTCTTCCCGCTTTGCCATTGCAGCGAGTTATCGGTTTTACCTTCGTCTATATAAACAAAGCTCCTGTCCCAGTATTGCTGCCACCAGGCAGCTGTTTTTTGCCAGGCGGTTTTCTGGTTGGCCGCTTCTTCTTTCACCACATTATTCAACCCATTTTGCCATTCGGCTATGGATGGTGTTTGCAGCATATTCAGGCAGATGGTAATATCCTGTTGTTTTGTTGCCGATATGCTTTGCAGTTTCCAGCCTTCAAAATTGGTGTCCTGGTATTTGCCGGTGTAGGTGCCGGCGGCTTGCAGGTTGCTGCCATACATTACCCCACCGAAAGTGAGATTTTTGATGGGGTTAAACATTTCGGCTTTCACCGCGTCCATCCCTTCTTGCTTTATCGTAGCGTCGAATACGGTAGAATCTGCATTATGATGATAGAACAGGATGGCCCTTTCCTTAAAGCCTATTACATCTTTTAATGTCTTTACATTTTTAGGCGCGGCAAATTTCCACGATCCCTGGTTATTCTCTTTACCGGCAACCGGGCGGTCATCGTATCGCCAGCTTTCAAAGCTGGCATCGGTTTTTAAAGGCCGGTTGCTTTGTATTTCCAAATGTATCACCGGGCTAAAAACATTAACCCAAACTTTTATTTGCGTTGATAGATTGCCATTTTTACCGCTAATATTTATTGAGCCGTTTTGCAGGTTAAGCTGCTGCTTAAAGTCGCCGCCATCAAAAGGGTTGGGGGATAACTTTACACGCACCCTGCCCTGTTTCAGCATAGCGTTGTTCTCGTCGAAGGTACCGCTGCGGGCGATGTAAAAAAGCAGTTCGCCATTTTCAACCCAAACATTCAGGCCGATATCGCCGCCTCCGCAGGGCATCGATTCGCTTGAGTTTTGGCTTTGGCTTGTCCATACTTGATTATATTGCTCAATGCCCGCCGGTTTTTGGGCATAGCAATTTGCCAGTAAAAAAATCAGGGCTATTATAATTACCGGCTTTTTCATAGCAACTAAATTTTACCAGTCATCGGTACGGAACGACGATGCCGGCAGACCGTTGGTGCCAAACAGGTCGCCAACCACAAAATCGCGGAAGGCGTAGCGCACGGCAACCGGCTCTTTCACCAGCATCGATGATACCCAAACCGTACTGCCCGATATAATAGCCGTAGCCGGGCGGAACTGTTTATCCTTACCCGCTATCTCAAAATATTGCAGCGGCTTGTTGTACGATGTTAAGCCGTTTTCGGCACCGGTAAAGCGGATGGTAGCCACGCTGCCGTTCACCGTCATGTCCTGGTAAATGGGGCTGCCATAGCCAAAGCCCTTAATACCGTAAGTTAAGGCCAGCGCCTGGTAGGCCAGGCGGGTGCCGGGTTCTTCCTTATACATAGGGTGTATAGTGGGCTGTTCGCCAACATCCATCAGCACGGCCATGCCGCTGTTGGGGATATATTTCAGGGCTTTGCGCTGTGCATCGCGCAGGTAGGCCGAATTATACTTGCCTCCAACGTTGTATGGGGGCAATTGCGCGTAATCGTAAGGGGCAATCTGGGCGTAGTAGAATGGGAAATCGCCTTGGCCCCACAGATCGCGCCAGCGTTTTACCATGGCGGGGAACAGCTTCTCATACTGGTCAGGCCGCTCGTAGTTCGATTCGCCCTGGTACCAAATACAGCCTTTAATGCCGTATCCAATTACCGGGTATATCATGCCGTTAAACAGGGTAGTAGGGGTGCGGGTAACCACTTTAATAGTATCGGTTCTGCCGGGGATGCGTATCTCCGGGAAATCCTTCAATCCCTCGGCATCCATCCAGGCTTCGGCTGTAGAGCCGCCATAGTTATCGCTGATCAGGCCTATCGGCACATGTAGCATATCATTTAGCAAGCGGCCGAAAAAGTAACCGGTCGCGCTGAAGTTACCTACCGATTCCGGATCAGCCACTTTCCATACCGATGGCTTGCTGTTATCCTGCGCTACGGTGATAGACGAATGCGGCACGGTGTACAAATGGATATTGCTATTGGCTGATTTCAATATCGCTTGCAGCGAACCAACGATAGGCGCGCCTTTAAACCCTTTCACCGGCATCTCCATGTTCGATTGACCGGCGCAAAGCCACACCTCGCCAATCATTACATTGTTAAGCTTGGTGGTTTTACCGTCGTTTATGGTGATAGTGTACGGACCGCCGTAAGCGGGTGTGGCTACCTTTACCAGCCATTTACCGGTGCTGGCAGCGGTGGTTTTATAAGTTTTATTATTCCACGATGTGGTGATGCTTACGCCCTTGCCCGCATCGTCCCAACCCCAAATGGGCGCCTGGGTTTGTTGCTGCAATACCATGTCGTCGGTAAACAGCGACCCTAACGTTACCTGCGCGCGCAATGCCGGGCTAAATGCCATGCCGCAGGCCAAAACCATTAACGTTTTTAATTTCATTGTGTAATTAAGCGTTTGCCTTTTCTTGTAATTTATTGGCGCGCTTGGCCTCCAGCCAGCCGCTGTACAACAGGTTTTTATCAAGCACAGGTTTGGGGAAGAACAGGCTGGCCAGGTAGCCAACGATGATCACCACAAAATGGCTGTAAACCCCCAGCATATACTTGTGCTGGTTAAAATTGTAATGCCCTAAGTTAAGCAAGATATGCTTATCATCGCCCAAACCAATTTTGGTTGATGTTAAAAAAGCCCAGGCAGTAAAAATAACGCAGGCGATGATGCCTATGGTAAGGCCCTGCCGGTTGGCACGGGCGCTAAATAATCCCAATAAAAATATCCCGACGATACCACCCGAGAAGATAGCATAAAGCGTAAACACGATACCCAAAGCACCCTCGCCGCCTACCTGCAGGTAAAGCGTGGCGATCATGATAGCGCCGATACCTGCCAGCACTACTATCCAGCGGCCCGCTTTCAGGTAGGTTTTATCTGATTTGCCCGGCTTGAATTTTTTGTAGTAATCTTCTACACCAATGGCCGAAAGACAATTGAGGTCGGCGCCAAGACTGGATATTGCCGCGGAGATCAATGCCGCCAATATTAAACCTACTACGCCTGGCGGCAATTCGGTCATGATGAAATAGGGGAACACGGCATCATCTTTCATACCTGCTGGCAGCGGGTGTTGCTGGTAGAATACAAACAACGCCGTCCCGATAAACATAAACAGCGCCCAAAGCGGCACGGTTAAGGCCACGCCTAACAATGATGCGCGAATGGCCGACTTATCTGTTTTGGCAGACAGGTAACGCTGCACCATGGTTTGGTCGGTGCCGTATTTTTGGATGGCGTAGAACAACCCGTTGATGACCATTACCACAAATGTTAGCTTCTTAAAGTTCCAGGTATAAGGCCCAAAGTTATTTTTATGGTTGATGGTAGCCACGTGCCACAGTTCGGGCAGGCCGCCTTTTATCGAGAATATGATGATAAGGAACGATGCGATACCGCCCGCTATCAGCAAAAAGCCCTGTACCACATCGGCCCAAATTACAGCCTCAATACCGCCTATCAGTGTGATAACGATGATCACGAAACCAATGATCCAGATGATGGCGTAGGTGTTGGTATTGGTCATGTTTGATAGCGCCAGCGCCAGCAGGAAGAACACGGTGCCCATTTTTGAGAAATGCGTGAGCACAAAGCCCACCGAACTGTAAAAGCGGGCGAACAGGCCGAAACGCTTCTCAAAGTACTCGTAGGTACTCACCCCAATTACTTTGCGGTAAAGCGGCACCACAAACCACACCATGCACAGCAGTACTACGGGTACCATCAGCCCCTGTACCAGCAATATCCAGTTTGATGCAAAGCCCTCGCCCGGGTAAGCCAGGAAAGTAACGCTGCTGATCAATGTAGCCATGAGCGACATGCCGATAGCCCAGGCAGGTAGTGACCCCCGTGCTACAAAATATTTGCCGGTTGAATTTTGCCCCTTAGAAAAGCGCAGGCCAATGGTTAACGATGTTGCCAGCGCCAGGGCGATAATGATATAGTCGATCAGGTGCAGCGTTTGGTGTTGCATAAAACAGGTTTAATTGGTTGGTTGCCAAATGCCGGGCGGCCAGGGGTAGCTGCCGGGCTTTAAAGTTACATTTAATTGGTTGTTGCCGGGTATGCTGGTGCAAATTACCCCGGGCGATAGTTGCTGTAGAGGTACCAGTTTGGTAATGCCCAAATGCTGCAGAACAGCGGTCGCCGTAGCTCCGCCTTCTATCAATATTTGGTGCAAGTTAATGTTTTGGCCGATGCGTTTTACCATTAAGCCCATCTTATGGGTAAGCGCAACTGGGTCTACAGTTTTGTTGGTGGTAGCTTCGGGGTGGATGGCCATAACGCAACTGCCTGCGTGACTTAAAGCCGATACTACTTGTTCAACATAGTTTTTAGCAGTTGTTTCCGGGATCTCATCCCCGAAAATAATTTCATCCGGCAGATAAACTACCGGGGTATTGTTCAACAGGCCATCTATAACCTGGTAATTATCTTTATTAAAGGTGCTGCCCAGTACAAACAACCGGGCCGATTTTAAGCTGCAATTAACAACAGGGGACACAATAGGTGTACTTTGCAGGTGCTTCAGCAAACTCTCGAACAAGCCTGCCGATCCGGCCAGCAACGTATCCGCGCCAGCTTTGGCTACCCATTGGTCAAAATCGGTGTCAACGGCAATCTCGCCTATACTGATTCCCTGAACGGGGATCGGCTCATCCTGTTTTAATACATGGATCTCATCATCGGTGCGCAAAATGGTTTTTACATCTGATGATATAGCAGGAAAGCAGGGGTCGTTAGCGAAATTGCTGAGGTGTACGGGCTGGTCTTCGTAATAGTAAACCCCGTCTACAATTGTTTTATTGTGCGATGGGTTGCCGGCTACGATCAGGGCGCTTTGCAGGCCCGATGCTTCCATTTGGCTCATCACCTCATCTACCACATGGCCGCGCAGTACCGAATCGATCTTTTTAAAGATGGATCGCGGCTTTAAGGCCATCAGTTGCCGGGTGATCTGGCTGACGGTGGCTTTCGCTTCTTCGGCCGTCATAGCCCGTGTATCCGTAGCGATGATGAGCAGGTCGGCATCGGTTTCGGCATCTACCAGCATCTCTATCTCTGTCTTCAGCTGGTATTGCAGGCCTATGCCCGCCAGTTCGGCGGCCCCTGTCAGGTCATCGGCTATTACGGCTATCATACCTTTTCAACTGAGCGGTACTTGCTGAGCTGTATGGCCGATTCGATAGCCAATATCATGGCATCCGGACTGGCAACGCCTTTGCCCGCAATCTCGAAAGCCGTACCATGATCTACCGAAGTACGGATAATAGGCAGGCCCATGGTGATGTTTACACCTTTCACGCTGTCCATTTGTTGCTTTTCGCTATTCCATTTAAAGCCGGTCAGCTTAAAAGGGATATGGCCCTGATCGTGATACATAGCCACTACGCCACCATAATACCCGGTTGATGCTTTAGAGAACATGGTATCCGCCGGAACGGGGCCTTCTACATCGTAACCTAAACGACGGGCTTCTTCAACGGCCGGTAATATCTCCATATCATCCTCGGTACCAAACAGGCCCGAATCGCCCGCGTGGGGGTTCAATCCGGCAATACCTATCTTCAGGTTCTTTTCGCCGAGAGATATCAGGCCGTTGTGCAGCAGTTCGGTCACTTCGATGATGCGATCTTTCTTTACCAGGTCGCAAGCTTGTCGTAATGATACGTGGGTAGATACGTGGATCACCTTCATATGATCCTCTACCAGCAGCATGGCGTATTTTTTGGTGTTGGTAAAATGCGCGTAAATTTCGGTATGCCCGGCAAAGTGGTGCCCGGCCTCGTTCACCGATTTTTTATTGATAGGCCCGGTAACGGTGGCGTCTATCTCACCGGCCATCGCCAGCTCTATCACTTTTTTCACCGCTTCGAATGAGGCGCCACCCGCCATGGCCGAGATCTCGCCGAATTTAAACTGGCTCATATCTACATTTTTCAGATCGTATACATCGGGTTCGCCATAAATAAAGCGAGCATCCTTAATATCGGTAATAGCGTTGATCTTAGCTTTCGAACCAAAACGCTTCACAATGTCCTCGAACACGGCTGCATCGCCAATAATAACCGGGCGGCAAACCTCGAACAGGCGCTCGGTTAATAATGCTTTAACGGCAATCTCGGGGCCAATGCTGGCTGGATCGCCCATGGTAATGCCTATAATAGGTTTGTAATTGCTCATTGGTAAAAGGGCAGGTTAAGGTTTTCTTTTGCGATGATGCTGTGCAGGGTGCGCTGCAATTCGGCGGCATCCAGTTGCGATACCGGCTCCAGCGGTGGCATCATGTGCGGCTGGCATAACCCCGCGCTCTGCATCAGCGATTTTAAGGCCGCCAGCGAACCACCCAGCAAGCGTTTGCTTTGGTACAGGTTGCCCAGCAGATCGGAATGTGCTTGCAGCATATAAGCGGTTTGCTCGTCTTCGCGCTCTACCGCGCCAATCATCTCCTGGTAAATATCGGGGCAAAGGTTACCGGTGCTGGGCACCAGGCCGTCGCTGCCATTAATTAAGGCGTGTGCCGATTGCGCGGCCCATCCCAAAAAGTGGCTGAAATCGCTGCGTTTTGCCCACAACGCTAATGATTCGTTCAGTCTGTCCATGCTACGTTCCGAATCCTTGGTGCCAACGATGTTATCATGGTGGCTCAGTTTATCGATCAGTTGCAACGGGATGGAGATATGGGTAGTAGCCGGGATGTTATAAACGATCAGTGGCACCGGGGTCATATCGGCCAGGGTCTCGAAGTATTTTTGGATCTCGTGCTCGGTAAGGTTAAAGTAAGCAGGCAGGTGGGCAACAACGGCATCTACACCGGCATCGGCGCAATGCTTGGCCATGGTGATAGATTCGGCTACACAATTTGATGATATGCCCGCATACAGCATTTTGCCAGGCTGCTTTAATTTGGCAGCCAGGTTAATGAAATCAATCTTCACATCGGCCGGCAGCGACGATGCTTCGCCGGTGGTGCCCAATATAAAAGGTACGGCACCAAAATTAGAAAAGCTGTCGAATATCTTTTCGACGCCTTTGTGATCAAGTTTATGGTTTTCTGTAAGGGGGGTTACAGACGGCACCACTAAGCCATTATATTTCTTTTTAACTTTCATTCTTATCAGTATGCCGCTTCGTAAATATCAATAGCATTATTCAGGTTGATGGGCCTTGGGTTGTTCTTCAGCAGGCGGGTTATTTTCATCGCATCGGTAGCCATATCGGGGATGGCGGCTTTATCTATGCCTGCTTCGCTTAACCTTGATGCTATGCCGCATTGTTCTATCAGTTCGCGCACTTTGGCTATGCCGGCCATGGCGGTCTCCTCGTCGGTAGCGCCGCTGTTGCAGCCTAAAGCGCGGGCAACGGCAGCATAACGGGCAGGCACGGCCGGCATGTTATATTCCATTACATAAGGCAGCAACAAGGCGTTTGATAAGCCATGCGCCAAATGGAACATGCTACCCAATGGGTAAGATAAGGCATGTACACCGGCCGTATTTACCGGGCCTAAGCAAAAGCCACCCAGCATACTGCCAATGGCCAGTTGTGTGCGGGCATCCTCGTTAGTGCCATCGGTAACGGCGGCTACCAGGTTTTGGGCTATCAGGCGCATGCCCTCGTAGGCGTACATATCTATAAAGGGGTGCGCGTACAGGTTGGTATAAGCTTCCAGGCAATGGGTAAGCGCGTCCAGGCCGGTGGCTGCGGTTACCGCTGGTGGCAGGGTAGCCGTTAACGCCGGATCGATGATCACCATATCGGGTACCAGGTACGGGCTGATGATGCCTTTCTTCTGGTTATCTGCTTCATCTACTAAAATAGCGTTAGGCGATACCTCGCTGCCGGTGCCGGCGGTGGTGGGGATACAGATCAGTCCCTTACGGCGGCCTTTTAATAAACCGTTACCGGTGATATCATGTAATGTTTGTGTATTATCTAACTGCGCGGCTACCAGTTTGGCGGCATCCAGCACGCTGCCGCCGCCGATGCCTACCACCGCATCCGCGAAGATGTTGCCGAAGCTTTTCAGCATGGCCTCCACATCGGCAAAAGATGGTTCCTGTACTATCGATGTATCAAGCGTAACGCTGATGCCTTGCTGCTCCAGTTGTTGTACCATTGGTTGCAGCAGATCGAGCAAGGGCTGTATGGTAACGATGATGACATTGGAGTACCCGCGGGCAGCCAGTTCATCCGTCAGTTTTAATAGCGCGTTTTTGCCGATAATCACTTGGCCGGGGAATCGGATGGTGATATCCCGGTAAGCATTATTACCTGTTAGTTCCATGGTGGTTTATAATAAGCAATCAGTAAAAATAGCCAACAATATCCCTATTACTTTCATAGGCTATCCTTGTCCCAATTTCATCATCAAATATCCATTACCAGCAAACATTATCCTTATGGGATGTTACCCGCTTACTATAGAATCTTATCATAAATAACTTTTTAGCCTGATGAAAATTTGGAATAGACGTTAGCCTGTTGTACAGGATTGTGCCTGATTGTATCTGTAAATCAGTTGTTTATTGCGTAAATGATAGCGCATAAATACTCATATCCCTTAAAATACGTCAAAGAACTACCTGAAACGGAAAACTTTTAACAGGAAAAGTGGAGTTTTTTATGCGTTTTTAGGCCGGAAATGGCAAAACGCTTTTGCAAGATTGTATAATATTATGCCCTGGGTTACAGTAATGACATTATAACGCTATACAATATACAAAAAATTACCGGGAAATGTGGTGGCGCGTTTTTGCCGACGTATCTTTGTTATGACATCAATCCCGAACACCCATGAGTTACGAAGACATCCCGCTGGTAAATAACGAGGCCATCCACAATTTTGAATTACACATCGAGGGCTACCATGCCCTTATAGATTACCGCCTGAAAGGGGATAAGATATACCTGGTGCATACCGAAGTGCCTGCCGAACTGGAAGGCCGTGGCGTTGCGGCCGCCATTGTAACTAAAGCGCTGGAATACATTGAGCAGCATCACCTTAAACTGGTGCCGCTTTGCGTATACGTGCAGGGCTTTTTAAAACGCCACCCCGAGTGGAACAGGCTGTTGGCGGACTGAGTTATAGGCCATGCCGAACTTGTTTCGGCATCTCACATGCAAGTTAAATTACACGATCCGGCTACTCATTAGATGGGATGCCGAAACAAGTTCGGCATGACAACTAGTTGTGGCATATCGCCCTGTCAGGCCATCACCCGTACAGGTTTTTTATGCTCATCTATAGCTACAAAGGTAAAGTCGCCGTGTACGGCCAGTTCGCGGCTTTCGGCATACATTTGTTCTACATAGATCTCTACACTTACCTTCAGACTGGTATTGCCCACGTGTATCACCTTGCCCACCAGTTCTACAATGGTGCCCGCGGGGATGGGTTTCTTAAAGTCGATACGGTCTGACGATACCGTTACCATGCGTTTGCGGCTAAAGCGGGTGGCGGTCATAAACGCCACCTCGTCCATCATGTGCATGGCTGTGCCGCCAAACAGCGTATCGTAATGGTTGGTGGTATTGGGGAAAACGGTTTTAAATACCCGTGTTTCCGATAGGGTGATCCTTTCTGCTAAGTTCATTTCTTTTTAATAGGGGCCAATATGGCCTGCAGTTTTTGCTGGGTGGTTAAGGTATGTATCTCGTGCCTGATGTGCAACAGGCAGTCGCGGCACAGGCAATCGGCATAATTGTTCAGGATGTGGCCCCATTCGGCATCGTTAAATGTAATGCCGTTGCACTGGCATAGTAATATGCTGCCTACCTTACATTCAAAGGGTTTGCCGCAGCGTGGGCAATGTTTGTCTTCGTGTTGTGCCATGGGTGAAAGATAGGGCGGGCAGTCTTGAGTGCCCGGAACGTTTAAAAAATATAATTCGTCATTCTTGGTTAAAGAACATTATCCATAAGGGGGCAATAACGTGTCGTAAACTAACCAAGGTTAAGACTCACCCGGTCGTTACTTCGCCCGACCACCCTCTCTCCGCTACGCGGAAAGAGGAGATGGGTTTATCCGATATTTGCTCCTGCCCTCTATCCGCGCAGCGAAGAGAGGGTCGACCAGCGTAGCGTAGTCGGGGTGAGTACTCGCGTCATTGGTAACGTAGCGATAGATCTACCGCCAGTGCTTACGAATCTATTTACCCAACCTGTATGCCGGAGCCCCATTCGCTATTGCTCAGGGGGGACAAATTAAAGTTTAGAACACTTAAGGTAGCCCGCCCATAAAAATTAAACTAAAGTTTCGGTACCTATCTTTTGGCGTGCCTCGTGTGCCGCGGCCACCATGTTTTCAAGGGCGGCTTTGGTTTCGGGCCATTTGCGGGTCTTCAGGCCGCAATCGGGATTTACCCACAGGTTACGGGCGGGCAATAGCCCGGCCGCTTTTTCAAGCAGGGCAACCATCTCAGCAGTAGCAGGTACGCGTGGTGAATGGATATCATACACGCCGGGGCCTATCTGGTTAGGGTATTCAAAATGGGCGAAGGCCTGCAGCAGTTCCATTTGCGACCGCGATGTTTCTATCGTGATTACATCGGCATCCATGGCGGCTATATCGGCTATGATATTATTGAACTCGCTGTAGCACATGTGCGTGTGTATCTGCGTTTCGTCGCGCACGCCACCGGCCGTGATCTTGAACGCGGCGACGGCCTGTTGCAGGTATTGCTGGTGTTTGGCCTTGCGGATAGGCAGGCCCTCGCGGATGGCCGCTTCATCTATCTGGATAATGCCTATCCCGGCCGCTTCCAGCGCCATCACCTCATCGCGAATGGCCAGGGCGATCTGCTGGGTAGTAATATCCCGTGGCTGGTCATCGCGCACGAACGACCATTGCAATATGGTTACCGGGCCGGTCAGCATGCCTTTCATGGGCTTATCGGTCTGCGCAGCTGCAAAGGTGCTCCAGCGCACGGTCATATCTGCCGGGCGGCTCACATCGCCATAGATCACCGGCGGTTTTACACAGCGGCTGCCATAGCTTTGCACCCAGCCGTTCCTGGTGAACAGGAAACCGTCCAGTTGCTCGCCAAAATACTCCACCATATCGTTACGCTCAAATTCGCCGTGCACCAAAACATCAAGGCCCAATTCTTCCTGCCAGCGTATCACATCAATAGTGGCCTGTTCTATAGCCTGCTCGTATTGCTGTGTTGTTAGTTCACCCTTTTTTAACTTAGCGCGTAGCTGGCGGATATCATCCGTTTGCGGGAACGAGCCGATGGTGGTGGTTGGGAACGATGGGAGGTTAAAGCGTTGCTGCTGTATCTGCTGGCGCACAGGGAAGGCACCGGCACGGGTAGCATCGGCCCTGGTGATGGCCGCAACACGGTCTTTCACCGTTGGTTTATGTACTTTTTGCGATATTCGCCTGCTTTCAATAGCCGCTTTGTTAACCCTTAGCAGATCGGTTTTGCCTTCAACTATTTGTGCAAGGTGGCTTACTTCCGCCAGTTTTTGTTTGGCAAAGGCCATCCAGTTCTTTATCTCAGGGTCGATGGCTGTTTCCAGTTCAAGGTCTATCGGGCTGTGCAATAGCGAGCACGACGGTGCTATCATCACATGGTCGGCACCCAGTTTATCAATGGCTTTTTGGATGAATTGTAACGATCGTTCATAGTCGTTCTTCCAAACGTTGCGGCCATCTACCACACCTACCGATAGGATGAGGTTGGCGGGAATAAGCTCAAGCACTTCGTCCAGTTGTTCGGGCGCGCGCACCAGGTCGATATGCAAAGCCGATACCAGCAGGCTGGTGGCAAGTTGGGTATTATCAAATAAACCATCAAAATAGGTAGCCAGCATTAATTTCACGCCGCTTACCCGGTTGGCGATAGAACGGTAGGCGAACTCAAAAGCCTCCTTTTCTTTTTTCGATAGGTCGGTCACCAGGCAGGGTTCGTCCAACTGTATCCACTCGGCGCCTTGTTGCTTCAATCGGTTAATGATCTCTACATACACGGGCACCAGCTTTTTTATCAGTTCTATCCGTTCAAAACCCGGCTCTTTTTCCTTACCCAATAACAGGTAGCTTACCGGGCCTATCAGTACCGGTTTGGCCTTGCTGCCCAGTGTGCGTTTGGCGGCATTGTATTCGCCAAAAACCTTCTCGGAAAAAATAGCGAACTCTTGTTTGGCCGTAAATTCGGGTACGATGTAATGGTAATTGGTATCCATCCACTTGGTCATTTCCATGGCGGTAATGTCCAGCCCGTCCTTTTGATAACCGCGTGCCATGGCAAAATACAGGTCTATCTCGCTGTTATCTTTCACGGCCGACAACACCGGCGAGTAGCGTTTGGGGATAGCGCCCAGCAGCGTGCTCATGTCCAGCACCTGGTCGTAAAAACTAAAGTCGTTACAGGGGATCAGGTCTATCCCTGCATCCAGTTGGGCATGCCAGTTCTCCTCGCGAATTTTGCGGGCCACATCTTTCAACTCTTTCAGATCGGTTTTGCCTGCCCAGTACTGTTCGCAGGCTTTTTTCAATTGTCTTTGGCCACCAATACGCGGGTAGCCCAGGTTTTGCGTTAGCATTTCTTTTAAAAAATTAAATAAATAATTCTGTTAAAAGCCCGTTAGCTAAACTTCGCAATGCGATGGCGTGATGGAAAAAAGAAAGGGACGCGCGCAAACCAAACCGGTAGAACACCGGCTAAAAAGCGCACCAAACCAGACCCTGCCCCATACCGCGAAAGCATTGTCAATTCGATATGGCAGGTCTCCTGACTTGTAACAGTTTTTATCGTCCTTCCCGCTTTTGGCAGTGGATACGCGTGGATAAAAACCTTTGTTGTTACTTACAGTTGCGCGACAGTCCGTGATTTGCACACGGTTCCCTATTAATTTACAATTAAGTAAAACCTATACCGGTTGATGAAGAAAAGTAAAGAACTTGTTTCGGGGGCAAATGTAGGTAAACGGATTGTTAAAAACGATAGGGGAAATTTTGAGGCTGGCGTGGAAAAGGTTTAGTGCCCTGGAAGAGTAATAGCCCATGATTAGACATCGTGCGATAAAAAGCGTTGGGAATGTGCCTAATCATGGGCTATTACTCTCCCGGGGGAGGGAACTTAAGCAGCAACAAAAAAGCGATGGGCAGGCCCATCGCTTTTTTGTTAAATCTTCTCCTTCGGAGGGTAATAGCCCATCATTAGGCAGATAAACAGGCCGCTCCTGCGGAGCCAAATTTTAAGCTTAACCTATTTCTACCAAAAGGCCATCCCCTACGGGCAATGTCATTAAGTTAAGCTTTTAAGCCCCACCTAAATCCTCCCCAAAGGGGAGGACTTTAAGAATTTTACGCTTGTGCAGCCTAAGTCTCCCCTACCGGGGGAGATTTAGAGGGGGCTTTATTCGGCTGGAGCGATATGTTGGTAGAAAAAGACGGTAAGTAAGGCAGAACCCCATCGGGGTGATCTGTAAAATGCCTATTTATCCGGCTCTGCCTAATCATGGGCTATTACTCTTCGGAGAGGGCAAGGTGAGGTCCCCGTCACAACATAAACAACTTCAAATACTCGCGCCCCTCTTTGCCCCAGTTGCCTATGGCATCATCAAGCTTGGCCTTTAATTGCTTTTTATTTACGGGTTTGCCCTTTGCCGGCGCAACTACTTTGCCCTCGGGGATGGTCATATCGGTTACTTTGGTGGCAAACCAGGTGATGTTTTCGTGCGGCATGGCTAAGCCCAATATCATCCCGGGTAATCCGGCGAACGATTCGGGGCCGGCGCTTACCGGGATCTCATCGGTATAAAATGCCACTACATAAACCGAATCCATCACCAGCGCATTGGCGCGGCGGCAGGTGTAGCCGGCAATATCGCGGGTTTCGCTGGTTATCTTCCAGTTAATTTTGCGCACGCTGTCTCTCATTAAAAACTGCTCTTCAAATACCTTTTTTTGTGTAACACTGGTATTGGTAGCCAAATCGGTATAGGTAACATTGGTTTGCTGGGTAGTTGGCGCGCCATCCCAAAAAAAGCTGTTTTTCAGCGGGTTCTCATCGGGCAGTGGGGTAAACAGGGCCTTGTCTTTGGTGAAGGTCAGCGTGCTTTTCAGCTTTTTAAACTGGGGGTTATCTTTTTTAAAGGCCTCGAAAATGCTTTGGATAAAGCCATCGTTATCGTCCATATTCTTTTTCATCAGGGCATACAGGTTCAGCGTTTTTTCGTACTCAACTGTGCCGTTAAAGGTAAAATGCTGACCGCCCTGTGCCATAACCTGGCTACTGCCGATGAGGAATGCTAACAGTATAATTATTTTTTTCATAGTCGATATTAGTTTTTAGCTGGTGCCGGTCCGCCCATTTGGGTAAAATCCCAGGTGATGGAGAACATAAAATAACGTTTAATATTAGTATAAGTAGTTTGACTGATGGCGCCGTTGTTGGCATAACGGTCGAACCCGCGGTTTTGGTTAAGCAAATCGTTACAGCTTGCTGTTAGCTTTAAATTCTTCTGCTTCAGCAGCGTTTTAACTATCGACGCATTGATGATGGTTTTGCTGAACGTTTCGTTAAACGATTGTGTTTTACCGCGATAATCGTAGTTACCATCGGCGTTTATTTCAAACTTGCCCGGCAGCGTTACGTTAAAGTAGCCATTACCGCTAAAGGTGTAGCCGTTGTTGTTAATTTCGGGCTGTAGCGATGTTTTGCCAAAAGCGTAACCCGGCCCCGCGCTGATGCGGAAGCCATATTTGTTTTGTTTGAATTTGCTGATACCGAAGTTGCCACCTATGTTGCTTGATGTAGTGGTATTCAGTTCGTTATTAATGTAATTGTATGATTTGCCGCCGTTGCCGTTCATACTCAGGCTAAAAGTAACGCCCATTATCTTTTGTCCCATATCTGTATTGAAATAAAAGCTGGTTGGCGTTTTACCCACCAGGTTTACCGATTGGGATGTGCTTTTATTGGTGTTCCGGTCTGTAACGGTATTGCTCACGATAGCATTGCTGGTCATATCGTACGACGCGTTGATCCAGATGGATTGATCGGACAGGATCTTATACGAGTTATAATTAAAGCTGAAGCTGCTGTTAAAAGCCGGACGCAGGCCGGGATTACCCAATACGATATTCAGCGGGTCGGTATTTATGCGTACGGGCTGGATCTGCTCAAGAGAGGGTTGATCGGTGTAGCCATAATAGCCAAAACGCATCGAACGCTGCTCTGAGAAGCGGTACTGATAGCTGGCAGTTGGGTTCCAGTTTAAAAAGTTGCGGCTCAGTGTGGTATGGTTAATCTCGTCGGTTTGCTTATAATTAACTGCCGATCCGCGCGCGTTGATATTAAGGGTTGATTTGGTGGTGCGCATGTTTAACGATGTGCCGAAGTTATTTGATAACTGATCGAGCGTGTAATCGTTACTGAATTTAGTATCCAACACGGTATACTGGCCCACCGCGCCGGGATTATATGACCGCCTGTCGGAATTGTTGTGATTATTCGTCAGCCCGTAGTTAAATATCAGCGATGCCATTTTGTTCAAAGGCTCGGTATAAGTGGCGTTAGAAGTGATATTGGCCGTTTTTGAAACATTGTTTTTATACTGATCGATCACCTGGGCGCTGTCCAGCGCGCCGGTGGTACGGTTATAAAACCTGGTATCCGATTTCAGGTAGCCCTTGGAATCGCTGTTGTTGATGTTGGTACCTGCATTGACAGAGATGGTGCGGCCTGCTTTTTTAAACTTGTGGGTAAACAGTACGTTGGCGTTGAAGACCTGCCCGTCGGTATTATTGGTAAGGGTGCGCGTTTGGCGGTTAAGCAGCGTATCGCCGCGGCCATTCATGCTGCTGCTTTGGTAATTGTCGTTATTGTCGCTGTTCTTCACCGTGCCGTCTATATTAAACTTCAGGGTCGATGCCGTGTCCAGTTTGATCTGGTACATCAGGTCGATCTTTTGACGGAAGATCTTTTTATTAAAATCCTGGTTAGAGTTGCTGCTGGTGCTGTAACCCGGCAGCGTGTTCTGCGATGAATTGGTTTGATTACCATCAACCGATAACCACGAATTTTTGTAGTTGGTGTTGATCGATTTTTTATCATTGTCCCATTTGGTATCAAAGTGCAAGCCGCCGGTGCGGGATACCGGGATACCGCGGCCATTGTAACGGCCATCCCACGAGTCGTCATCGCCACCGCCGCTAAAGTAAAAATACCCCTCAGGGCTGGTCTGCATTTCGGGGCTGCTGCCATATTTGCTGTTATCATCCCAACCAAGGCCGGTTTTGCCTGTGTTTGATCCGATAAAGTAGCCCGAGAACTTCTTTTTGCCAATGAAGCGGTTATACATGGCCTGGGCGTTGTAATATTTATCGGTAGCAATACCGCCATCCAGTTTGCCGAAATAGCCGTTCTTTTTATCTTCCTTTAGTTTAATGTTGATGGTTTTGGTCTTCTCGCCATCGTCGATGCCGGTAAAGGCGGCCTGGTCGCTTTTTTTATCGTAAAGCTGCACCTTATCCACCATATCGCCACGGATGTTTTTAGTTACAAGTGTAGGGTCATCGCCGAAGAACTCCTCGCCATCAACCAGTACTTTTTTCACTTCCTTGCCCTGGGCGGTTATTTTGCCGTCTTTATCTACCTGTATGCCGGGTAGTTGTTTCAGTAGGTCCTCTACTTTAGAGTTGGGCTGGATAACATAAGCTTTGGGGTCGAACTCGGTAGTATCACCCTTTATCTTCATGGCGGCTACGGTGCCCTTTATCAATACTTCCTGTAGTACTCTTGATTTTAGGGTTAGGTTCAGCTTGCCCATATCGTAGGCTGGTTTAAGCGAATCGAGGCTGAAGCGTTCGATCAAATCGGCATAGCCGGGGTAGGTAACCATTAAAATAAATTTGCCCTTGTTCAGGTTCCCGATATTGAACGATCCATTGGCCGCGGCGCGTGTAAAAGCGCGCAGGGTGGAGTCTTTGGCGTTCAAAACGGCAATGGTGGTGTTGTGCAAACGCAGGTTAGCCGCACTGTCGATAGCCGTTCCCTTAACCGAATATTGGCTTTGGGCGCGGGTGGTAAACGAGAAGAAAAGGCACAGAGATAGTAGTAGAATTGTGAATCTCATTAGGTCAGTTTTAGTTAAGCGCACGAAAGTATAACTAAAAACTTAGGATTTCAAAAAAATTAACATACGTTAACATATGGGCACTTTTTACCCTTTTTAGGAATGATACTAAGGTTTTAGTTTTGGTGATATAACGGGGGATTTTGGAGGATATTGTGAGAAGGAAAAAGATAACTTTTTATATTAAATATCCGTATAATTGTGAAACGACTTAAAACCTTATCAAAAAATGAAGAAACCTGTAAGCTCCGCTCTTTAGAGGCTCTTTTTTATCCTCTTACTATTATTCTCTGTATTTATTATTCATAGCTGCCGGAAATCGGGCAATGATTCAAATAATTCAGCCAAGCCAGATATTAGTCAGGCTAAAAAATGGTATGAAAATGCATACCCGGTTACTGCTAACAAAAATCTTTTACTGTCAAGCATAGGTGATGGAAGCACTACACCCGATATGAGCCAGTTGATTACACCAGACTGGGATAATGCTAATGATTATACCCGGTTGGATAAACACGTTATAGAAATACCAATGGATGGGGCTGTTAACTGGCAGAGTGATTTAAAGGCGGGCTCCACAGGTAAAACTAACACGTTTAAAAACTATAGCCGTACGTCTTTTTTAATTTTTGGCAGTGCCGAAAATTATACAGCGTATATTATGACGGTAATTGCCGATTCGGCATATATAAATAACGACTTTACAAAACTATCGCAAAATACCTTTCAGCATCACGACCCGAACTTTAGCGGAAAGCTACTGTACTTTACCCCTAAAGGTAAATTTGTAAGCGGCTGGATCTATAAGAAAGGGAAACTAACCGCGGCGTTAACCTCAACGGGAACAAAACAAACCAATTCGTTAAAATTATTAGATGGACCGGTCGGGACTGATCCAACCCAGGATGGTGATGGAAGTAGTGGCGGGTCGGGGAATTGTACATACTGGTATTATGTTCTTCGGTATGGCAATGATATTATATCTGTTACATTACTTGGGCGCACTTGCGATGGAAGTGTACCCCAGGGACCCGTAGATGGACAGTATATTTATCCCGATCAAACCGGCGGTTATGTACCACCTGAACCTGTACGTATAATAGAGGATAGTTTAAAAAAACATTTTCCCTGTGCAACGAAATTAGTCATAGACAAACTACTAATGGATCCCGCTTATTTGAATTTTGTATCAGTGTTTACAACATCGCAAAAGCCGGATTTGAAATGGGAAGATTCTAATACGCTACCTTGGAATCAATCAATACCAGGATCAACATCGACAACTTATACATTGGCTTCAACTACACCTGATAATAGAAATGCCACTATTTCGCTTAATAGAAATATGCTTCAAAATAGTTCTCAACTTTTGATTGCGGCCGCAGCTATACACGAAACTTTACATGCTTATATTAATTATGTACTATATAATGCTGTAGATAGTTTAGTTCATGAACCAAGTGTTAACTCATGGATGGCTTCAGCAGCAATTTATTATGATTTTTACTACTATAATCTACCCATGAATTATCGGGATCACTTTGCTATGATAAATGATTATTTTGATCAAGCGGTAGCTATATTAGCTACTTGGGACAATAACGGGCACACCATGGATGAGTATAGAATGGCAATGCTCTATGGAACTAATTTAGCAGAGGACAGTGTGAGTCAATTCGAGAAAAATTTATTGAACACAGCTTACAATGGCATTGTATCGAAATATAATTTATCTCCGACCGCTATAAATACATTTAATACGAACAATTTAAACGCACCAACGAACAAAAAATTACCGGGTGATTGTCCACCCTAACGGACTTAGTTTAGTTTTTAAATTCAAAATATAACATATGAAATTTATTGCGCTTTTTATTATTGCAATTATAATGCAGTTTAATGCATTATCTCAAAAACGATACGTAACAGATAGTATCTATTATTTAGTGGATACCTCACGTACCCTTGTAAAAGATAGGATGGTTGATGTTTATTTTGTCGGAGCAAATTTAAAATGCTTTGAAATAAAGTGCCCATGCTTAAAAAATGGGGAACAACCAATAATTGAATATAACATCAAAAGAAAAGGTAAAGTTATTTCGGTACCGGATTTCAACAAGCTTAAACTGGTAACACTGCCTGAACTTATAAAAAAGATAAAACCACGTTTTGAGGATGGTTTCGATGAAATACAGGTATATCAGATTATTGAACCAGAGGGCGATCATTACATCATGCATCAAGCCGATATAGCAGCGCTCCCGGTAAGGCAAAAAAGTATCGATATTATAACAGTAAAAAAGCCGTTATAGCTAATCGTTTATTGTTCGGGCACCAGAATTTAAGTGATATTACCTTTACGAAAGCAATAAAATGATTTTGGTTAAACAGGTAATTAAAACATGAAAAGAATCATCCTTGTAATGCTCTGTATTTTTTGTTGCGCGCAATTATTTGCCGGTACACCGAGCGACAGTACATGGTATAGGAACCGCCAGGGTAAAGAATTGAGATATGTAATGCTTCCCGAAAACTGGAAAAGCGATTCTTTAAATATCCACGAGGTAACCTTGCGCAGGGCTTTATATCAAAAGCCCGAAAGAATTGGTTTAGAAATTGAAATTTACAATTTTTTATACCAGCGTTACCTTGTTGTTTTTTCGGTAATGCCTTCCCGTAAAAACCTGGCCCCGGTTTGGAACAGGATAAACCCGGATACAATAAAGGATAAGATAATAGATGCCGATGCTTTGAAGAGGTTGACCATTAACCGTACAGGCAGGTATCCGGCAAAGGGGGCGACGATGGAAAACAATTTAAAGTACTGGAACTATGCCTTGCTGGTAAAAAAGAGTGATGGCTGGTACTGTTCCAGTACCGATTGCTTTACCGAATTTTTTGAAATAATAAGCGATCCGTCTACGCAAAAAAACAAATCGTTTCAAATTAATCTGGCAGCACAACAGTTAAGCATAGCCGAATATGAATCGGCTTATAAGCGTAAGCATGGTTATTATTCAACCAATTCTAAAAGTTTAATGGGGGGTAACGAAGATGTTGCTAATGGCGACCTGCTTTATAATTCTTATATCAAAACCACAAACGGGCAGAAACGGTATCAATTTTGGCTGTTGAGTGAATGGGTGCACGATGGCGCCAGCGCCAAACGCGGTATGGACCGTTTTGTATTTGTTCCCGGGATTGGGGTTGTAAGCGCATCGTACGATTTTTTTATGCCCGAAATAGTTGATGGCTGGTACCAGTTATATAATAAAAAATTTAACAGGCCGGTTATGGAGGATTATGTTACTTATGATGGTTATAATCCCGAGATGGAACTGGCAAATTACTTGACAGAGTATACCATACCTGAGAAGGTAATCCCCAAACCAAAGAAATGAGGACATCTAAAATAAAGATCATTATCCTGCTATCGTATCAGTATAGTTAAATATAGACAAGCATGGTAATGCCCATAAGAAATTATCTTTTTGCACTCTTAATCATAGCCTCATGTGTTAGTGCAACTCGAAAAAACGATACCGAAATTTTACATTCAGTACGGTTATTTTATCATCTCCAGGTCCCGAAAAATGATGGGACACTGTTTGATGTAAAGGATAGTATTGATGTTTTTCGAAAAGACGGTTATATGGTTTACAAGGATCGTAGCCAATACACCTTCACAAAGGTTCAGTTAAATAAGAACATGGATGTAGTAAGCGAAAAGAATGTAATAGATACCATCAAATACATTTACGTTGTTTGCCATGCTGGCCATAAATACGGGCTGCGCTATGACTCTTTAAGCGTAAAGATACCAAATCGCATACCCATCGATTCATTCATGCATACCCGCACGATTGACCAGATGCCTTTTTTAACAAAAAATGATTCGTTAGTATCATCTTCAAAATCTAATAAAGTGCCTTTTCTAACAGAAGTAAGAGGTCCCATTACCGTAAAAGGGACAACTTATGCTAATCATAAAAATTTATTACTATACAAATGAATTTAAAGATGCCCCTATTGTTTTTTCGGGTAAATTAGATAGCATTAGCAGAATGAAGCTTTACAAAGTAAGGTTTGTTTATAACGCCATAAAACAAGACGGTATGTCTGTCCCTGCCCGTGAGTTTTTATTTGAGTTGAAGGCAGCAAAAGCAGATCCCGAAATACCAAAGTTGATTGAACGTTACAAAGCGCTGGAAGTGAAGATGAAATTGTAAACAAAAATCTTAAAAACTCTGCCCCACCACCTTATTCGGGTACTCCAGTTTAGCGCTTTTCCGTACACCATTTACGCTGATATGCACAATATTGATCTGATCATTATACAGATCCTGTAGCAGGCTTACATTCACATCAACCTTTTTAGGCAAAGTAACCTTGTCGGTCTCCAGGTAAACATTGGCCGCTTCGCGGTTAATTTCGTAGCCTACGTAGCTTAGCGGGGCATCGGTGCCGTTGTTTTTCAGGTGCAGGTTTGTGGCAAGGTATTGTTTGATCAGGGCATCCATCGCCTTGTGCATATCGGGTTTTACCAGATCGGTATGTGTATGGTATTGCTTGCCTAAGGTGCTTTCGAAATCGTCGGTAAAAATGGTGCAGATCACTTCCAGGTGGCCGTTTTGCGCGTTGTAGCTGATCTCGGTAGTGCTTACATGCAGCGGGTGCAGGGCTTTTGTTGCCGGGGCGGGTTTATGAACAATCGTACCTGATAATATGTAACAATATAATAGTGTTTGGTAAAATATAGCGGCCATGCCAAATGCTTGTTTCGTTAATGTGAAATTCGTGCTAAATTTAACGCTTTCAACGCCGGTATCGCATGTCCGACTTTCTTTTTTATTTCACCTTAGGCTGGCACCACATCATCAGCGCCGACGCTTTAGATCATCAGCTATTTATCCTTGCCCTGGCATCGGTATATACCTTTAAAAATATTAAACAGGTGCTGATACTGGTTACCGCCTTCACTATCGGGCATTCGTTAACACTGGCATTGAGCGTGTTAGATGTGATCCGCTTTAGCAGCAAATGGGTGGAATTTTTAATTCCCTGCACCATTTTTATCACGGCCATCAACAACATCTGGCAGCTGGATAAGCCTGCCCGCGGTGTTAAAATTAATTATTACCTGGCTTTAGGTTTTGGTTTGATCCACGGGATGGGCTTTGCAAACGCCATCCGTATTATGCTGGCGCACGATCAATCTATCGGGATGGGCCTGTTCGGCTTTAACATCGGGCTGGAAGCCGGGCAGATATTTGTGGTATCAATTATTTTAGTTTTAGCCTATTTGTTTTTAACTTTCGTAAAAATTAAACAGCGCGACTGGATATTTTTCCTCTCGGCAGGGGTATTCGCGCTGGCCATAAAGATGGCCGTGGAAAGGCTGCCAATTTAAATAAATAATATACCCCTTGTCAGCGGCAGTGCTAAAGCAAAGGCTTTAATAAGGGGTCAAAAAAATTGCTCTCTATTTACCATTAACTGATCATATTACATGAAGCGATTATTTACTTTTTTATTCACCTCAATTACCGTAACCGGGCTGGTGCACGCGCAGGACATCCAGAACAACCCCGGCAGCAACCACGGTAACAAATTCGAGCAGTTGGGCACCATTATGCCAACGCCAAACGAGCAGCGTACCGCCAGCGGCGCCCCCGGCACCAAGTACTGGCAGCAGCGCGCCGATTACAACATTAAGTGCGAACTTGATGAGAAAAACCTGAAGCTGACCGGCAGCGAGACCGTTACCTATTTTAACAACTCACCCGATCCGTTGACTTACATTTGGCTGCAGTTGGACGAGAACCAGCACAGCACCCTTAACAATGCCGATTACCAAAGCAGCAGCAATATGCCGCGCGGTGGGTCATCGGTACAAAACATCGAGCGTTCGGCTGGCCGCAATGGTACAGCGGACAATGGTTTGGGCGACATGATCACCAAACTGACCGACGCTACCGGCCGTAAATTAAGCTATACCATCAACAAAACCATGATGCGTATCGACCTGCCTACCCCGCTGATGCCGGGCAAGCAGTTCATCTTTAACCTTGACTGGAACTACAAAATTTCCGACCGTTTAACCGTTGGCGGTCGCGGTGGTTACGAGTATTTCCCTGAAGATAAGAACTACCTGTTCACCATGACACAGTGGTACCCGCGCTTGTGCGTTTACAGCGATTTCCAGGGCTGGCAGAACCACCAGTTTACCGGCAGGGGCGAGTTTGCTTTAACCTTCGGTAACTTCCACGTGCAAATGACCGTTCCATCCGACCACGTAGTTGGCGGTACCGGCGAGTGCGTTAACTATGCAGCCGTATTAACCCCGGCCCGTTTAGCCCGTTACAACCAGGCCAAAACATCAAAAGAGCCGGTTGAGATCGTTACTCTGGCCGAAGCTAAAGCAGCCGAGCAGCACCCGGCTACAGCTAAGAAAACTTATGTTTTCCAGGCCAACAACGTGCGCGATTTTGCCTGGACATCATCACGTAAATTTGTTTGGGATGCCATGGGTGTTCCTGTTGGTGGCCATACTACCATGTGTATGAGCTTTTACAGCAAAGAATCGTACGCGCTGTGGAAACCATATTCAACCCGTTTAGTGGCCCACACGGTTAAAACTTATTCAGATTTTACTTTCCCTTACCCTTACCCGGTAGCGCAAAGCGTGGAGGCATCAAACGGTATGGAATACCCGATGATCTGCTTTAACAACGGCCGTAACGAAAAGGATGGCACCTATAGCGAGACCACAAAGAACGGTATGATCGGTGTGATCATCCACGAGGTTGGCCACAACTTCTTCCCGATGATCGTTAATAGCGACGAGCGCCAGTGGACATGGATGGACGAAGGCCTGAACTCGTTCGTTGAATATCTTACCGAAGAACTTTGGGATAATAAATTCCCGAGCAAAAAAGGCGCGGCTTATACCATTGCCAGCTACATGCGTTTGCCTAAAGACCAGTTAGAGCCGATCATGACCAACTCTGAGAACATTGTGCAGTTTGGTCCTAACGCTTATTCTAAACCGGCTACAGCTTTAAACATTTTGCGCGAGACCATTATGGGCCGCAAATTGTTTGATTACGCGTTTAAAGAATACGCGCGTCGTTGGGCATTTAAACACCCAACCCCTGCCGATCTGTTCCGCACTATGGAAGATGCCAGCGGCGAGGATCTGGATTGGTTCTGGAGAGGCTGGTTCTACGGTACCGACCCGGTTGATATCTCTTTAGATTCGGTTAAGGTAGGCAAAGGCGCACCAACCGATAAACCTGATATGAGCGCTATGTTCGCCGGTTTCGGCGGTCGTGGTGGTGCAGGCGGCGGTGCCCGTGGTGGTTTTGGCGGTCAGCAGGGTGTTGTTGCCCCACCAGCCGTTAATGCCTTCGAAGATATTTCTAAAGTGCGTAACCGCAGCGATAAGAATATCAGTTTCTATGTTGATAAAAACCCGGCAACCCAGGATTTCTACTACAAATACGATCGTGGTATGGTAGGGGTCGATGAAGAAAAAGCGAAATCGCTTACAGCAGCAGCGCAGGCTAACCGCCCTGCCGCCGGTGGCAGCAACACCGAGCCAATGACCGACGAAGAAAAAGCCAAATACGCCGGTAAATACTTCTACGAACTGAACTTTAGCAATAAAGGCGGCCTGGTAATGCCGATCATCGTTGAGTTTACCTTTAAGGATGGTACTACCCAGATAGACCGTATCCCGGCGCAGATCTGGCGTTTGAACGAGAAGCATGTTTCTAAATTCTACATCCAGGATAAAGAAGTGGCCTCGATAAAATTAGACCCGATGCGCGAAACTGCGGATATTGACGAAACCAATAACTACTGGGGTAAACTGCCCGAGCCGTCTAAATTCCAGCTGTTTAAACAGCGCGCGGCAGCAGGCGGTGCCCGTGGCGGTGCTACCGGTGCGGTTAACCCAATGCAGGTAGGGAAATAGCCATTAAGTTATTCGCTGCGCTGTCATTTAGTCATTGGCAGCGCGGTATACGGCAAAGCCGGTTCGGGAAAATCCTGGGCCGGCTTTGGTGTTTCTACCCTTTCGTCATAGCGAGCGTAGCGTGGCTATCCCCGATAAGCAGAGCCGCTCTGCCTGCCGGGGGATAGTTCGTCGCTATCGCTTCTCACTATGACGGATAGGGTGAGGGCACCTTATACCGCTCGTCATAGCGAGCGCAGCGTGGCTATCCCCGATAAGCAGAGCCGCTCTGCCTGCCGGGGATAGTTCGTCGCTATCGCTCCTCACTATGACGATGGGTTTAAAACAACGAGGCCGTCTCATAAGTCAATTATGAGGCGGTTTTTTCGTTGATGCCGATTTAGATGAGTTATTAGGAAAGCGGGACTGTATCAGCCTGCTTTCGATTTTTTTGAGTTGGTTCAGGTGTTTTTATCGGATAAAAAGCCTTTTTTATCAGGCTTTCCACTTTCTGAGGTTATGTGCGATGGATAATAACCCTATTTCGACCTCGGTTTTGGACATTCCCTTCAGCAGGAATCGCCTGAAGCCGTGATTATGCTTCAGGTTGGCGAACACCGGTTCGACATCTGCGGGCCGTCGCTTTCGGTATTTGATGCCCTGTTCGGTATTCAATCTTTCTTTCGCTATCTGCTTGTGTATTCTAAGGCTGTGGTTGATCTCCACCACGCGGTTACCGGCTGCTTGGTGACAAACGCCCCGCATGGGGCAGTTTTCACAATTCTGCGCCTGATAGCGGCTGATCAGTTGCACATAGCCGGATGTGGAGACCCGCTGCCCGGTGCCGATATGCTGCATGTGTTGTCCCATCGGACATACCAGGTAATCTTCCTGTTCATTATAGTGCAAACTGTCATTACCGAATGCTTTGATGCCTTTATTTTGTTCCTGGTCGAACGTGTTGTATTTGATATAAGCTTCAATGCCTTTTTGCTGTAATACGCCATAGTTCTCGTCCGAACCGTAGCCCGCATCGGCCACTACCGCTTTTGGAAGTGCATGATATAAAGTTTCGTATTGTTCGATGTGTGATGGAAGGGTCTGGTAATCGGTTGTGGTTTGGTGCAGGCTATAGTTCAAGATGAACTGCTCCTGGGTGGAGATCTGCAGATTGTATCCGGGTTTAAGCTGCCCGTTCAGCATAGGGTCTTCTTTCATCCGCATGAAGGTGGCACCCGGGTCGGTCTTCGAAAAGCTGTTGCGACCGCCTAACAGCTTTTCCTGCTCGTCATACCGGGCCAGGTTCTCCGGCCAGTGCTTTTTGGCATAGTTCAGCTTCTGCCTTACTTTCTTATCGACATCTTCCTTATCGTCCAGGGCGGCGTTGATCTTTGAGATCGTTTCTTTTACTTTTTCCGGGTTGATCTCGCTGTATTCCAGCGGTGCGGTGTCTTTAAGTTCTTCGGCAGCGATGGTTTGCGCATAACTCCACAGTTCATCCAATTGGGCTTTCATCTTCTCCTTGCTGTTCTTAATGCTTTTGCCCCATACAAAAGTGTACTTGTTCGCTACCGATTCGATCTTGGTACCATCGGTAAAAACAGCTTCTTTCAGCGAGACGATACCTTCCTGCTGTAATAACAATACGATCTGTGAGAAGATCTCCTTTAAAACACCCGACAGCTTCTCGCTCCGGAAACGGTTGATGGTATTGTGATCAGGCTTTTTCATGCCTAAAAGCCACATGAAATGTACATTCTGCGCGGCCTGGTCTTCCAACTTCCGTGAAGAATACGTGTTGGTCAGATAACCGTAGATCAGCAGCTTGAGCATCAGCCGCGGATGAAAGCTGGATGCCCCGCCGCCTTTATACTTGCGGTTAATCGGTTTAACATCTACCTGATCGACCACCTTCGATACAATACGTACCGGATGACCCTGCGGTACCAGTTCCTCCAGTTTATACGGTAAAAAGGTTAACTGGTCAGGATCATATTCCTTAAAGACTACTTTTCCTCCCATGCCTTTAAGTTACTGAAAATTACGCTCAAAAACAAAGAGGCTGCCTCGCTTTTGAGACAGCCTCTTCTAATATCTTTTACTTACTAAAAATTAAACGAATACCCGGCATAGTACAACCCAATGATCAGTAAGCCTACAACTATACGGTAGATACCGAACAAGCGGAAGCCTTTCTTCTCTAAAAAGGTGATGAACGTGCGGATGGCCAGCATGGCTACCACAAAGGCTATCACGTTACCAATGATCAGCATTTTTACTTCATCGCCGGTAAACATTTGCTCGTGAGTTTTGTGGAAGTCGTACAATTCCTTCAGCGTGGCGCCAAACATGGTGGGCACGGCTAAAAAGAACGAGAACTCGGCGGCGGCGGTGCGGCTTAGCTTTTGGCTCATACCGCCAACAATGGTAGCGGCCGAACGTGATACCCCCGGCACCACGGCCAAACACTGGAAAATGCCCACCTTTAAAGCAGTAAGATAGCTGATCTCCTTTTCTTCCTTAACCGACGATTTTTTAAACCAGTCGTCAACAAACAGCAGGATCACACCGCCAATCAGCAACGAAAAAGCTACCACCAGCGGGTTCTCCAGTAACATATCTATCTTCTTTTTAAACAGCACGCCAACCACTACGGCCGGCAATACACCCACCACCAGCTTAAAGTAAAAGCCAACGGTTTGGAAAAAGCGCTTAAAGTATAATATCACTACCGAAAGGATAGCGCCCAATTGTATCACCACTTCAAACAGTTTAACAAACTCCTCTTTGCCAATACCCATCAGGGCGCTGGCAATAACCATGTGCCCGGTTGACGATACCGGCAGAAACTCGGTCAGCCCCTCAATAATTGCGAGGATGATGGCATGAAAAATGTTCATGGGGTGATATTAAGCTTTGGTTGCAGGTTTTTTAAGGATCGCATAAAAGCCCAGGCCAAAACCAGCCAGCACCACTATTGGCGCAATAACGATCTTGGCGGTGCTGTAGATATCGGTATTACCGCTCATAATTACAAAGCCAAGGGCAACAATAGCTACGCTAACGGCCAGAATGGTGTAGTTGCTTTTATCGTAAAGCAGGTTAACAGGTTCGTTTTCGGCTGCTGCTTTAGTGGCCGCAGGGGTCGGCTTAGTGAATTTTTGTGCCATGAGATTGATTATCTGTATAAACTAATTGTTTTTGATCGTAAAAATTTGCTCACCGCAAGGTAAGTGCTAAAGCCCGATATAAATATGCCCAGGCCTATTACCACTAAAAATACCAGGCCAAACTCGGCATAGCTTTGCAGTACTACCAGTTCGGGCAGGGTTTTGTTGGCGGTGTAAAGGGTGCCCATCAGTATAATAATGGCTATCAGCGCGCCCAGCAGGCCATGCCAGATCCCGTATAAAATAAAGGGCTTGCGAATGAACGAGCGCGTAGCGCCCACCAACTGCATCGATTTAATTAAAAAGCGTTGCGAGTAAATAGCCAAACGGATGGTATTGTTGATCAACCCAACCGATACTACCACAAATATGATGGCGAATGCAAATATCACCAAAGTGATACTGGTTAGGTTGGCGTTCATCTTATCTACTAACGATTGCTGGTACTTCACCTCCTTAACCATCGGGTTCTTCAGCAGTTCGTCTTTAAATTTGGTGATATCCTTATTGTTGGCATAGTCGGCCTTCAGGTATACATCTACCGATTGCGACAGCGGGTTGTAGCCCAGAAACTTTACAAAGTCCTCGCCCAGGTCTTTTTGCAGGTTACGGGCAGCCAGTTCCTTGCTTACGTATTGCGTTTGCTTCACCATTGGGTTGTTTTCCAGCTGATGTTGCAGTTGCAAAACGTCGGCCTCGCGGGCGCTTTCGTCAACAAATATGTTAACTACAATATTTTCTTTTACGTATTTAGACAGGTTGCTGGCGTGCACCAGTATCAGGCCCAGCAAACCTACCATCAGCAGTACCATGGCAATGCCAAACACGGTTGATATGTAGATAGACTTGGTTTTGGTAGCCGATTCGCTTGCTTCAAATTCTTCCATAATGTATTACTTGGATTGCGAAAATAACAAACCCTGCATAAAGGTAGAAATTATGAGCAATTATTATCTGCCGCGGAAAGGTTTATACCTAAAGTTTAACAAAAATTAACGTGTTGTATATGCAGATTTGTAGATATGCAGGTTATGAAATAGGATGTAACAAGCAATTTTTGTATATTTGAGTAAAGATAATTATATGAGCGAGTTAGAAGTTTTAAGCACAATAGCCACAAACGCCATACACCATCTTAGGGCTAAAACATTGTCGTCAGGGCAGCCGTTTATGATCAATATAAACGGATTACCTAAGGATCAATGTTATCTTGAATTTCCGGATAATTCTATTCAATTAGTTGCTTATCAAACAGGGAAGAGTGATTTTGCTACGATAAAGAAACTATCTCCTGCTGATAGCGAACGATTGAAAAGGCGCATTGGCTTGGTATAGATGCCCACACTCTATTTAATCTCAGGCTCTAATGGCGCGGGAAAGTCTACAGTTGGTCCCGACTATCTTCCTAAACATATTATTGATAGTTACACTGTTTTTGATGGCGATAAGTTGTATATGGCCAAAGTAAAAGAGTTGTGGCCTGAACACCAAAAGTCCATCAAGGAAGCAAAAAAGATTGCGGCTGAGTTTGTTTTCGAAACACTTGAAACACAATTGAGTGATGCATTAGGGCATAATGATAATTATGTGTATGAAGGCCATTTCCCGAGCTATGCTACCTGGGATTTCCCGCGAAGATTTAAAGATAAAGGTTACAATATAGAAATGTTGTTTTTAGGTCTTGCTGATATTGATCTTTCAGAAATGAGGGTTGCGATCAGAACAAAAAACGGCGGGCATAATGTCCCTAAATGGGATATTGAAAATAACTTTTATGGCAACCTCGAAATGTTAAATGAGCATTTCCAGATACTTGATCATTTACAGATAGTAGATACTTCTTTTTTCGTGCCTAAGCCGCTGGCCGCATTTAAAGATGGGCAATTAAGTTCAAGTTTGCCGCTGCCACATCTACCAAATTGGTTTATAAATAAGTTACCGCGACTAACAGCTTTAATTAAAGCAAATAACAGGACTGACATTTAAGCCGTTTGCCCAGCCAGCAGGAACAATACCGCCATCCTTATCGCCACGCCATTTTCCACCTGGTCAAGTATGATGGATTGCTTACTGTCGGCTACATCACTGGTGATCTCCACCCCGCGGTTTATCGGGCCGGGGTGCATTACGGTGATCTCCTTATCCAGCGAGTCCAGTATTTGCTTGTTCAAGCCGTAAAGCATAGTGTATTCGCGCAGCGATGGGAAGTATTTAATATCCTGGCGCTCTAACTGTATGCGCAGCATATTGGCCACATCGCACCAGTTTAGGGCTTTTACTAAGTTATGTTCAACTTTTACCCCCAGCGAGGTAATATATTTAGGGATCAGCGTTGTTGGGCCGCAAACCATTACTTCGGCCCCCAGCATTTTTAGGCAAAGGATGTTAGATAGCGCCACGCGCGAGTGCAGGATATCGCCAACAATTACCACCTTCTTCCCGGCCACATCGCCATATTTTTCGCGGATGGAAAAGGCATCAAGCAGGGCCTGGGTAGGGTGCTCATGCGCGCCGTCGCCGGCGTTAACGATCTGGGCCTTCACATGTTTAGAAAGGAACACACCCGCGCCGGCATAGGGGTGGCGCATCACCACCATATCCACCTTCATGGCCAGGATGTTATTCACGGTATCTATCAGGGTTTCGCCCTTGCTCACCGATGACGACGATGCCGCGAAGTTCACCACATCTGCCGAAAGGCGCTTCTCGGCCAGTTCAAACGACAGGCGGGTACGGGTGGAATTTTCGAAAAAGATATTGGCAATGGTTACATCCCGCAGCGACGGCACCTTTTTTATCGGCCTGTTCAGCACCGATTTAAAGTTATCGGCGGTTTCAAAAATCAGCTGCAGATCGGCTGGTGTCAGATCTTTTATTCCAAGTAGGTGTCGGGTGCTTAAAGCCATCTTCTTATTTCGGATTTCTTAACCGTATCGTCATCGCGAGGAGCGTAGCGACGTGGCGATCCCCGATGGGCAGAGCGGCTCTGTATGCCGGGGATTGCCACGCTATCGCTCGCAATGACGTATTATTTATCTTATCTCAATTAACGTTCGCTCAACAGAACGATCTTGTCTTCCCCATCAGTTTCCTTCCAACTCACCACCACCTTTTGCGAGGCGATGGAATCCACTTCTATCCCCGTATAATCCGCCGTAACCGGTATATGGCGCGAATAGCGTCTATCTACCAATGTCAAAAACTCTATCTTTTCCGGGCGACCGAAAGCCATTAATGCGTCCATTGCCGCGCGAATGGTGCGGCCGGTCCACAGTACGTCGTCCATCAGGATCACTTTTTTACCCTCAATCACAAAGTCTATGCGAGTTTGGTTGGGGATCAACTGCTCGCGGCGGCGAAAATCATCGCGATAAAAGGTAATATCCAGGTCGCCGTGTAAAATGGTGTTGTTGGGCAGTATCTTGCGCAGTTCCTCGGCAATACGCTTGGCTAAGTAAATGCCACGAGGCTGAATGCCAATAATTACCGAATTTGCAAAATCGTTATGATTTTCAATTAACTGGCGGCACAAGCGTTGTATGGTGATCTGGAATTTCTGACCGTCGAGCAGGGTAGGATCAATCATCGTTGGGTGGATTTGGGCAAAGTTAAAAAATTGTTCGGGTTTTTGCAGGGTATTTATTTTAGGTGATGCCGTGCCGCCCATTTAACTCACCCGGTCGTTGCTTCGCCCGACCACCCTCTCTCCGCTGCGCGGAAAGAGGGGACATAACGGTAGCGATGGGTTTCAAACCCATCGCTATATGGATTAGCGTATTTACTGCCCTCTTTTCGCGCAGCGAAGAGAGGGCCGACCAGCGTAGCGTAGTCGGGGTGAGTCTACCCCCGCTACTTCAATTTAAACCCTTGCTATTTTGATAATGAATTAATATATTTAGTTATTAACTATTATTATTTTCACATGTGGGATTAATCCTTTAAACTGCCGTATAGTTTAAGTATTAACCAACCTGTTACTACCGAAACCACCTATCATGAAGAAACTATACCAACCACTTTTGTGCTATTTTTTGCCTGTGCTGATGCTTGCATTCAGTACAACTCAATCACGGGCGCAGCAAGCCACTGATACCACCGGCATAAAAAAATTATTAGATAAAGCCGAAGCCTGGCAAAAAGCATTCGCGCCCGAAAAGGTATACCTCAATTTCGATAAGCCCTACTATGCATCTGGCGATACCGCCTGGATAAAGGCTTACGTGCTGATGGATAACAAAGCATCAACCTATAGCAGTAAATTATATGTTGAATTACTAAACAGTAGCGGCAAAATGGTGCAGCGCCTGGTACTACCAACAGCCAACGGACTGGCCACCGGCTATTTTCCGCTGGATGCTAAAACCATCCCCGAAGACAGTTATACCGTGCGGGCCTACACCAACTGGCAGCAAAACTTCGGCCCCGAAGCGTTTTACTACCGACAATTTTATGTAGGTAAGCTGGGCGGCAAAACCTGGCTGGTAACCGAACAAAACCGCAACGATAACCCGGCAGATACCAATCATGTGCAGCTGGCCATGCGCTTTACGGATGCAAAGGGCCTGCTGCTGGTTACCCGCCGGCTTAACGTGCGGGTGTTGGAGAATAACAAACCGCTATTGAAGAATGAGATGAGCACGGGTATCGACGGTACACTAACCGGCGCCTTTACGCTCCCGGCTAAAGCTAACCACCGGGCGCTGAGCATTGTGGTTGAAGATGCGGGTGATAAGGAGCAACACATCACGTTTCCGTTCTACCCGTCGGGTACCAATGGGGATATCGACCTGCAGTTTATGCCTGAGGGCGGCACACTGGTGGCCGGTATCTATAATAAGGTAGGCTTTAAAGCCATTGGCGAAGATGGTTTGGGCCGCGATATTAAAGCAACTGTGATTGACAGTAAGGGCGAGGAGGCTGCCACCCTGCAAAGCCTGCATAACGGTATGGGCAGTTTTGTACTGGTGCCACAGGCCGGCGAAACCTATACCGCAAAGGTGATGGTTAACGGCAGGGAAAAGAAGTACGCGCTGCCGACTGCCAAAGCCGCTGGCATGGGCCTAAGGGTTGATGGCGTTACCCACGGCGATGAACTGTATGTGTATGTAACTAGCAACACACCCGATGATAAGCGTTATACGCTGATAGCCCGCTCGGCCGGTAAGGTGTACTTTGGTTCGGCGTTTAAGTTTAATGCAGATAACTTTTTTAACACCCGCATAAAAAAGGAGTTGTTCCCTACGGGGATCATCAGTCTGACGATTTTAGGTTCCGATAACAAGCCGCTTAACCAGCGCAATGTATTTATCGACAGACACGATGGCTTGCGGGTAAGCGCCACGCCGGTCCAGGATGCTTACGGTACTAAGGACAGCGCCGCCATCAACCTGCATGTTACCGATAAGGCGGGCAACCCGGTGCAGGCCAACCTCTCGGTAGCCGTTACCGACAACGCGCAGATCAAAAACGCCGTTTCTGCCGATAATATCCAGAGCCACATGCTGCTGGCATCGGAGTTGAAGGGATATATCGAAGAACCTGCCTGGTATTTCAGTACAGAGAACGACGCTGATTCCAAACTAAAAGAAAAGGCGCTGGATAACCTACTGCTTACACAAGGCTGGCAGGGTTTCGACTGGAGTAAGACAGCTGCGGCCATACCCACGCCTGACTATAAGCCTGAAACCGATATCAGCGTGAGCGGTAAGCTGACCAACTTTTTCGGGAAACCGGCCAGGGGGGTAAAGGTAATGCTGCTATCAAAATCGAAGTACAATAATCTTTTAACCGATACCCTGAGCGATAACGAAGGCCGTTTCAGCTTTACCCGTTTGCCATTAATGGATACCGTGGCTTACCTGGTGAAACTGCACAATGGTAAGGATAAAACCGCTGCTGCCGATATTGCCGTTGATGAATTTAAACCGACAACTACCAAGCCCACGTTAAGTTATCGCCCGGCACCATGGAATATGAATACCGATAGCACGCTGATCAACTACATTAACTGGGCAAACCAGCGCAACCTGGCAAATGATGGCTTTGTACCACCGGGCGGCGGCAAGGTTTTGAAGCAGGTAGATATTACAGCCAAACGTAAAATAAGAATGGTTGGCGGCGAATTTGGGGTAGAGATAGCCAATATTACCGAAGAGGAATTGATTGCGGCGAAAAAAATGTCGGCGATGGATTTGATCTATAAAAAATTCCCCGGCTTTAGGGAAGACAGGATGTACGCTAACGATATACATTCCCGTGTTGGCATTCATCCGGATATACAGTTTGTTAACGGATCGTTAATGGTGCAAAGCATTATTGCCGACGGGCAGGATGTATCAAACCCGGCCTCGCTGGTAACCGGCGAAGATTACTCGGGTGTTATTGCAACCGGCGATGACCCTACCGGTAACCTGCCCGGTAATGCCCCGGCTGAAAAGAACGCCAGGGGACAAACCATAACGCATGGCGATTATACCCTGATGAAGGAGTATTTGAACCGGCTTGGCGGCGAGGATATTAAAAGCATCTCCATGTATCGTGGCGAGCACCTGTTTTTAACCATCACCACGCGAAGCGGTAAGGGGGCTAATGCAGTGCCATCGTTAGGTACTTATGCATACCGGCCACCATTTATGCAAATGCCGCGGCAATTTTACAGTCCTAAATATACCGTTAAAAACACCCTGCCCGATCTGCGTTCTACCATCCATTGGGAGCCTAACGTGGTAACCGATCCATCTGGCAATGCCCGGGTATCCTTTTACACGGCCGATAAATCATCAACCTATACCATAATTGTGGAAGGCACCGATATGCAGGGCCACTTTGGGGTTGATAAGGGCAAAATAAACGTAACGCAGGCGGCCAGCAGCGTGAAATAGTTGGGGAGCTTACTTATTCGTCATTGTTAATGTAAACTTATTGTTATAATTTACATCATGAGTACTTCAGGTTTACCGCTAATGTTGCGGGCAAGGTTTAAAAAAACGGCAGTTTTTTTGCTAATATTTATGTTATTGACGGGGGCTGCCCGTGCCCAATCGGCTGATGATACGGCATCGGTAAAATCGCTGATGACCACCCTGAACAGCTATAACAGCAAGTTCACATCCGAAAAAATATACCTGCATTTCGATAAGCCTTATTACTCGGCGGGTGATACCATTTGGTTTAAGGCTTACCTGCTTAACGCCGCTAACCGCAAGGCATCGGCCTTTAGCAATAAAATGTATATTGATTTGGTTAACGATAGCAGCCAGGTACTGCAAAGCCTGGTGATCCCTATTACTGTGGGCTTGGGCTATGGCGATATTAAACTGCCCGAAAAAATGCACCAGGGCGCTTATACCCTGCGGGCCTATACCAACTGGCAGCAGAATTTTGGCGCGGCCAGTTTCTTTCAGCAACGCTTTTATATTGGCAAGCCCGATAATAACAGTTGGCTGCTGAGCGAACAGCACCAGGCGGTTAACACGCCCGCAGGCAAGCAAATAAAACTGGCCATGCAGTTAAAAAACATGCGGGGCCTGGCCGTAGTGAACGAACCGGTAACTGTACGTATTTTAGAAGGCCGCCGCGGCATTGCAAAAAGCGATCTGCAAACTACTGTTGATGGCCGGTTGAACACCGACCTTACACTGCCACCTAACACCAACATCCGGAAGCTGAGCCTGCTGCTTATTAGCAAGCAGGATAAAAACAAAACCCTGCGCCTGCCATTTTACCCCAATACCGGTACCGATATGGATTTGCAGTTTATGCCCGAAGGCGGCAGTTTAGTTGCCGGCCTGTACAATAAAATAGGCTTCAAGGCCATCGGCGAAGATGGCCTGGGCGTTGAGGTATCGGGTGTAATTGTAAATGGCAAAAACGAAGAGGTCGCCACCTTTGCAAGCCTGCACAAGGGTATGGGGAACTTTGTCATGTCGCCGCAGCCGGGCGAGACTTATAAGGCAAAGGTAAAACTGCCCGATGGCAGCGAAAAAAGCTACTTGTTGCCTGTCCCTCAAACATTAGGGATATCGCTGCGGGCAGATGCCATTAGCGATAAGGATAATATCCGCATTTATATCACTACCACGCCCGATCTGGCCAATCAACATGGTTATACTTTACTGGCCCGTGGACGGGATACGGTGTATTTTGGTACGGCATTCAATTTTACCGATGGTTATTATAATACGTTGGTATCCAAATCGTGGTTTCCGGGCGGTATTATCAACTTTATGGTGCTTGGCGCCGGGAATAAACCACTAAATAGCCGGAGCGTGTTTGTAAACCGGCATGATGATCTGCATATTACCACTGCCCCCTCTAAAACGGTTTATGCCTTTAACGATAGTGTGGCAGTTAACTTAAATGTAACAGATAGCAAACTTGACCCGGTTATGGCTAATTTTTCGGTAACGGTGACTGATGACGCGCAGGTGAACAATAGCCACCGCCTTACGCATATCAACAGCCACTTGCTGCTTGCTTCTGAATTGAAGGGAAATATTGAAGACGCGGATTGGTATTTTGACATCACCCGGCCCGATGCACCGAAGGCGCTGGATAACTTGTTGCTTACCCAGGGCTGGCAAGGCTTTAACCTGAGTAAGGCATTAATAACTCCCGTACCACAACCCGCCTTTTGGGCCGAAGCCGATAACAGCGTTACCGGGCGCCTTACTAATTTCTTCAACAAACCGGCAGTTAATTACCCGGTTACGCTGATGTCAAAACGTAACGGGTTAATGGTGGTGGATACCCTTACTAACACCGAGGGGCGGTTTACTTTTAAGAACCTGCCTTTTACCGATACCATTGCGTATTTTATTAAAGTGCATAATAAGCGGGATAAGGAAGCCGCGGTTGGATTTGAAGTGCAGGAGTTTAAGCCTGCGTCGCCTACGCCACCCGATAGCACCCTGCTAATGCCGTGGAATGTAAACACCGATGCTACATTGCTGCAATACTTGAAAAATACCCAAAAACGTGTAGAGGACAGCCAGTTACCGCCGGGGGTAAACGGCAAGCTGTTAAACCAGGTAAACATTAAAGCCAATAAAAAAGCCAGTTTACCCGGATTTGGCGGAGAAGAGGTTTACTTTGCCGATGTTGATGTGGATGAAAAAGAGATGGGTAATCATGGCAACATGTCCTTGCTGGAATACATGGAGAAATATGTCCCCGGGTTTCATAGCGGCCCGTACAAAGGTTATGCCGATTTTCTATGGGTGAAGGGCATTATTACGGCCAATATTATTATCGATAACATGCCGGTAACGCCTTACTGGGAACGTATGGGGACGCTGGCCGATTTTATGAAACGGATGTTAGATAATATCCCGGCTGCGGCTGTGAAAAATTTAGTTGTCTATCATAAATGTTTGGGCAAGGTATGGATATCGTACATTGTGGTAAAAACGCGTACAGGAAACGGGCCGATACTTAAACCAACCCCGGGCACTTATGTGTACCGGCCATTACCCTTATACCTGCCACGCGATTTTTACCGTCCGCGTTACGATGTTAAAGTAAAAGCACCACAACCCGATCTGCGCTCCACCATCCACTGGCAGCCTAATGTGGTGACTGATGCGTCCGGTAATGCAACGTTTTCGTTTTATGCTGCGGGCAAGCCGTCTACCTATTCGGTAGTGATAGAAGGGACAGATATGCAGGGCCATTTCGGCGTAAGTACAAGTAAAATTACCATTGCCCAAAACGCGGGCGATGGGAAGAAGCAGGCGCCGTGAATGCAGTTTGCAGTTTTAAAGTACCCGTCATGCTGAACGATAGTGAAGCATCCCAAGCTATGCATATCCGACCTGCCAATAGGGGATCCTTTGCTATGGGGGGATAGAAACAAAAAATCCCGCCTTGCGCGGGATTTTTTCCATTTAACTAAACTTAACTATTTATCTGATCCTATTACTAAATTTTTCAGAGAGAGAAAGTGAGATTATAACTCGAAAAGGAATGCTTTCTGGTTATTCTCGTCGTTGTAAACATTTACTACCCGTTTGGTTACTTCGTTGTTTGAAGTTACCTTGATGGTGTATTTACCATTTTCCAAAGCGCTTAATACATAACCTTTCAGCACATCGTTACCATTTTTGGCCTGGATATCTTTCATTACCACATTGCCTTCAGCATCGTAAATAGCTACTGATGTTTTGCTGATATCGGCCTTGTGGATGATCACGCCTACACCTTTATCCTGTGCCAGGGCGGTGAATACCACTACGTCTTTTTTAGCTGCTGCTGGTTCTGCTTTTTTTGTTGGGTTTTCGGCTGCGAAAACGGCGCTGCTTAATAAGGCTAATACGGCTACTATGGCTGATGATTTGATTAGAGCTTTCATGATATTTTTATTTTTTAAGTGTGATTATTAATTGTTGTTCGTTTGTTTCAATGACCAAAACAACAAAGAATATCTGGGTTGAAAATATGTAATAGACCACCTTGGGATATAACTCGACCAAACCCTCTAAATGCGCTATTTTATCAAAATGAGGCATTTATGGGTGGTTTTCGGGCTTTGATATACTAAAAGCGGGGTTTCGTCTACCAGATTTGGGGGTTGGTAGATGAATTGATGGGTTGTATTGTTGTAAACTGGCTGCGGGAGTTTAGTAGTGATTTAACCACAAAGGGCACAAAGAATGTCCTGACTGGCTGGCACAAAGGGCACATAGGTTTTAAATGTTTTGCATTCGGACACAAAGGAAGGGTGGAGTATATAGTCGATTACTGGCTTCCCCAACACTGGTTTCAGTTTCCTAATACTGGCTTCAGTTTGTAACTGAAGCCTCCGGATAGGAGCAGGTTTGTGACTTGCGGGGGCCTGAAGTCACAGACTTCAAATCATCTGTAGGCTTCAGTTGTAAACTGAAGCCAGTAGGGAAGGGAAGGCTGTAAAAAGTTTATCAAAAACAAAACGGCCTGTAACTAATGCCACAAGCCGTTTACATATAGGTAAAAAACTAAATTTATGCTTCTTCAGCCAGGCTGTCGCCGGTAACTTCCATTTTAATGCGGCCTTCCAGCTCTTCCATTAGCTCTGGATTGTCAAGTATCAGTTGCTTCACCGCGTCGCGGCCCTGGCCCAGGCGGGTTTCGCCATAGCTAAACCACGACCCCGATTTTTTGATGATATTATGCTCTACACCCAGGTCGATGATCTCGCCGGCTTTAGAGATGCCTTCGCCAAACATGATATCAAACTCGGCCATGCGGAACGGAGGGGCTACTTTATTTTTTACAATTTTTACCTTTACGCGGTTACCCGATACTTCGTCGGTATCTTTAATTTGCGATATACGGCGTACATCTAAACGTACCGAAGCATAGAACTTAAGGGCGTTGCCACCGGTGGTAGTTTCGGGGTTACCGAACATCACACCAATTTTATCGCGCAGTTGGTTGATAAAGATGCAGCAGCACCCGGTTTTGCTGATGGTACCGGTAAGCTTACGCAAAGCCTGCGACATCAGGCGGGCGTGCAGACCCATTTTCGAATCACCCATCTCGCCTTCGATCTCGCTTTTGGGCACCAGGGCCGCAACCGAGTCGATAACTAAAATATCAATAGCGCCCGAGCGGATCAGGTTGTCGGCAATTTCTAAAGCCTGCTCGCCGTTATCAGGCTGAGAGATGAGCAAGTTCTCTACATCAACACCCAGTTTCTTGGCGTAGAAACGGTCGAACGCATGCTCGGCATCAATAAAGGCGGCAATGCCACCGTTACGCTGCGATTCGGCAATAGCATGTATAGCAAGCGTGGTTTTACCCGACGACTCCGGGCCATAAACCTCAATGATACGGCCTTTAGGTAAACCGCCAACACCCAGCGCGATATCCAGTCCCAGCGAACCGGTTGATATCACCTCGATAGGTTCAACTTCGGTATCGCCCAGTTTCATGATGGTACCTTTACCGTACGATTTTTCCAGCTTATCTAATGTCAGCTGTAGTGCCTTAAGTTTATCTGCGTTGCTCATCTTTAAAAATTGTATGGAACAAATATAGGTATAGTTTTGATAAATGCTAATTTTTTTAGTAATTTATTTTTAATAGCTAAACATAGCCAACAAAGAGGCGCTTAGCAAATTTGTTTATCCACATTATTGAGTGGTACGAATCACACGAATCACACAAATTTTTAAAATGGTGTGGCCGTTCTAAAATTCGTGTAATTCGGGTAAATTGTATAAAGCCGGAAAAGGTAATTCGTGCACAATAATTTTAATATTGAATACAAGCCACTTGCACATCCGCCGGCCATTAACAACCTTTGTAAAACAATATCGGCAGGCCACGGCCGTTTTAAAATCTACAACCAACACATAATTAAAAATGATATCTGTTAAAAACGCCACTATTCTATCCGCATTAGTTTTAGCCATTGCCGTTGCACCGGCCTGTAAATCTAAAAAGCCGCTGGTGCAAAAACCAGCCGCCACCGAAGAACCGGCCAAACCCGTAGCGCCACCTGCCGAGGAGAAAAAACCCGAACCCGTTAAGGAAGCCCCTGCCCCTGCACCGGAGCCTGCTCCAAAACCCGACTATAACTTCAGCAATATCCAGTTCGAGTTTAACTCGGCCGTTTTAAAAACCAGTGCCTATACTATATTAGATAAGGCATCGCGCGAGTTGAAGAAGGACCCGTCGGTAAAAATATCCCTGAGCGGTTACGCATCTGCCGAGGGTACTGCCGAACATAATATGTCCCTTTCTGCCGAGCGCGCCAATGCCGTTAAAACCTATTTAATAAACAGCGGCGTAAGCGGCGATATGCTGAACGCCAAAGGTTATGGCGAAGCCAACCCCGTATCGAGAAATACCGACGAAGCCGGACGCGCCCTGAACCGCAGGGTGGAGATCAAAAAGATTTAAGAGGGCCCATTTAAAACATACAGGGATGTGATGCTTTGCTTCGCATCCCTTTTTTATTGTACAACCGCTCAGCATAAACCCGGGCGAAGTGGAAACCCCGCAAGCGCGCGGTGGCTGATGTATTGGGTAAGCGCGGAGTTGCAGCGTAGCACGGGAGCAAACTTTAATAGTAGCAGCTGCAGTGCTTTCAAAAAACCTCTTTACTTTTTGCGGATCTCCCCTTCAAGCAATTTACATAAAGCCGACTTCATTCCGCTTGTTTCATATTTAAACATCAGCATAAGAAAAGGGTAGGAGAAAATTGATATCGCAAAAAATATGATAAAGCCCCAGGCCGCATGGGCAAATGCCATAATGGTTGCAAACAAGGCACCCATACCATAAGGCATTAGTATTTTACGTGCCGGTAGTATTTTTATATGAACGGGATCAGGTAACTCACTACTAATAGGATGATGTTATCCAAATATACACATCACATCCCAATCCGGTATATCCGCCCCTGCGCCATATCGGTAATGGCATATAGCGCGCCATCAGGCCCCTGCACCACCCGGCGAAAGCGCTGGCCCTGGTCGCTTAGCAGGCGCTCCTCGCCGGTTACCTTATTATTACTGATCACCAGGCGAACGATGTGCATGCCACGCAGCGCGGCAACAAACAGGTTATTCTTCCATTCGGGTACCTGGCTGCCGGTGTAAAAGGTCATGCCGCTGGGGGCAATGGCCGGGTCCCAGTAGTAAATGGGCTGCTCCATGCCGTTTTGCTGCGTGCCGTTGCCCACCTTAGCGCCGCTATACTCCAGCCCGTAGGCAATGGTTGGCCAGCCATAGTTGGCCCCGGCTTTTATCAGGTTGATCTCGTCGCCCGCCTGCGGACCGTGTTCGCTCTCCCATAAGTCGCCGGTAACCGGGTTAAACGCCAGCCCCTGCGGGTTGCGGTGCCCCAGCGACCAGATCTCGGGCTTGGCCCCGGCTGTGGTAGCAAATGGCCCACCTGCCGCGGCCGTACCATCCTTATTTATCCTTACAATTTTACCGAGTGTTGAACTTAGCGACTGCGCGTTCACCCGGATATCATCGGCCGAGTGCTCGCCGAAGCTCACATACAGGCGTCCCTGGTTATCAAACAACAATTGCGAACCTTTATGATTAGTGGCGCTGCCGCCATAAGTTGGCGTCGCCCGGTAGATCACCTGTACATTCTCAAACGCCGTTTCATCGGCCGATAGCTTGCCGCGGGCCACGCTCATGGTTACGCCGCCGGTAACGGGTTCTGTAAAGGTCCAAAATACCAGGCGGCTGGTGGCAAAGTCAGGGTCGAGGGCCAGGCTCAGCAGGCCGCTCTCGCCGGTATAATTTACGGCCGGCACACCACTAATAGGGTTGCCTATGGTGCCGGTTGAAGTAACAATGCGGATACGGCCGGGCTTCTCAGTCACCATCATGCGGCCATCGGGCATAAACACCAGGCCCCACGGGTAGGATAAACCGCTGGTGATCACGCTCACCTTATAAGCCGCCGAAGTTTTTACACCCGGCACACGGTTTTGCTCGGTAAAGGCCGGCAGTTGGTTTGGCGCTACCTTGGCGGCTGTCTCCACCGGTGGGTTTGTATTAGCCGAGCCATCTCCACCCGGCACGGTAGTATTGGTGGTATCATCTACATGGCTTTTATTATTGCAGGCGGCAAAAAGGGCAGTTACCAGCAACACCGCCAATAGCTTATTGGTGTTAAAGTACTTTTTCATAGGGTCGGTCGGTTTTTGATTAGTTTGGTATACTAATATCCTAATAACAAATCATTTATCAATTTGTGGTATTCTTTTTTGTTATGAGCGATGTGCTTGTTAAGCAGATATTAGAAAAAGCATAACATTCATTGCCATCCTATTTATGGGGCGGGCATTTAATCCTGTAATCCGGCTTTAGCCGCAAATTTTGGCTAAAGCCGGTTGTGAAACTATACTTCCGTTGACTAAAGTCAACGGCAATGAATTTGGTAATGGGGTTAATTTGTGTAGCAATAATTTGAAAAGCAATGCCACTGCACCGGTTAACGTTTGCTCCCGTGCTACGCTGCAACTCCGCGCCACCCCGCACACAGGCCACCACACGCTTGCGGGGTTTCCACTTCGCCCGGGTTTATGTTGAACGGTGCTGCAATTAACCGTAGGGCCACATAATTTGTGGCTCCTGCTATGCAAGTGCGGCTTTGCAAAGGGATTACACAGGTTCGACTTTGCACACGGGAGCCACAAATTATGTGGCTCTACGGTAATCGCCTCTTGTAAATTGAGCTTTTTAACAAAGCAACTTGAGCCTTTTAACAAAGCGTACTGAACAATATCGCCCTACCTTTGATTTAAATAAAAACATAAAGACAATGACAAAAATTTGGTTTATAACAGGCAGCTCCCGCGGATTAGGGCGCAGCCTTACCGAGGCCGTACTGGCCACCGGCGATAAAGTAGCCGCTACGGCACGCAATACCGACGCGTTGAAAGATCTGGTTGAAAGATACCCCGGTCAAATTTATCCCGTACAACTGGATGTAACCGACTACCCCAAAGTACACCAGGCCGTGGCCGATGTCGTGGCCCATTTTGGCCGGATAGATGTTTTGATGAATAATGCGGGCTTTGGCATTGTTGGTGCGGCCGAGGCATTTACCGATGAACAGGTGCGCAGCCAGTTGGAAACCAACCTGTATGCGCCAATTGAAGTTAGCAGGGCCGTAATCCCTTATATGCGTAAGCAGGGCGGGGGACGCATTTTGCAGATCAGTTCGGTTGGTGGGCGTGTGGGTAACGCCGGCATCACCATTTACCAGGCCGCTAAATTTGGCCTGAGCGGCTTTAGCGAGGGCCTGGCTAAGGAATTAGCCCCGCTGGATATAAAGGTAACCTGCGTAGAGCCTGGCGGCTTCCGCACCGATTGGGCTGGCGCATCCATGACCTACGCCACCCGCATGCCCGAATACGACGACACCGTTAACAAGCGCGCCGACCTTTTTGAAAGCGGCAAGTTTATCCCCATGGGCGACCCCGAAAAGGCAGCCAAAGCCATGATTGACTTAGCCGCGCACCCCGAGCCACCAATCCACCTGGTATTAGGCAGCGAAGCCGCCGGTATGGTAAAGCAAGCCAACACCGCCCGCGAAGCTGAGTTTGAAAAATGGATGCCGGTAACGCTCTCAACCGATCATGACGACGCTGTTAACTTTTTGGATACCCCCGAGGGAAAGGCGATTTGGAATGTGAAGCGGTAAGTGCATAGCGCACAGACTCGCCCCGACTGCGCTACGCCGGTCGGCCCTCTCTTCGCTGCGCGGGGCAGCGGGCTGGAATTGTGTGGCTTCTATAGCGAGGGGTTTCAAACCCCCTCGCTACGGTTATTCAATCCCCTCTTTTAGCTCAGCGAAGAGAGGGTGGTCGGGCGAAGCAACGACCGGGTGAGTCTAATCGTGCTTATAGCAATCATCAACCTATATATTCACTAACTTTACCCATGCCCAAAGCTACATCGCCCCGCATATTATACGCTTGCTACGCGCATACCAGTCGCGAGGGCGAGAATTTTATTGCCGACCATATCTTCGGCTGCGTTATTTCGGGCAGCCAGGAACTGCACATCGACGGCAAGACCTATACCTTTAAAGCCGGCGACTTTCGCTTCTTCCGCAAAAACCAGTTGTGCCGCTTTGTGAAGCATCCGCCCGAGGGTGGCGGCGAGTTTAAATCGCTTAGCGTGATGATGGATCAGGATACCCTCATTAGCCTGGGCCAGGAAAACAACCTGCACAGCGAAAGGCCCTATACCGGCAATGGCGCGGTATTGTTAAAGCCCAATCCGTTGCTGCGCAATTATATAGAATCGTTAAGTCCGTACATTAACGGCAGCGGGCAGATCAACGACATGATCAGCAACCTGAAGGTGCGCGAAGCCGTGATGATCCTGCTGGAAACTAATCCTGAATTAAAGGATGCCCTGTTTGATTTCCGGGTGCCGGGCAAAATAGATCTGGAAGCTTACATGAATAAAAACTACCGCTTTAATGTAGATATAGGCCGCTTCGCTTATTTAACCGGCCGTAGCCTGGCCTCGTTCAAGCGCGATTTCGAACGCATCTTCCATATCTCGCCCAACCGCTGGCTACAGCAAAAGCGGTTGGATGATGCTTATTACCTGATAAAAGAGAAGGGCCAAAAAGTATCGGATGTGTATTTAGATGTTGGTTTTAAGGACCTGTCGCATTTTTCATTTGCCTTTAAAAAGGCATTTGGCTTTGCGCCGACGAGACTTGCTCGCTGATTTTTTTGATTATGGTGATAAAATAGATTCTTACAAATGTTTATGTTCCAAATAAGACCTTAGTTCTGTGTCTTCATCAAAATTTGCAGATAATTTTACAGCACCTGCTATCTTCTTTGTTTTGGTTGATATGATATTCCAGCTACCGCTTTCGCCTGTAAGTGCATCAAGATAATTTTGAACCAAATTAGATAAACTCTTACCTGTATGCTTTGCATATAACTTAGATTTTGCAATAATATCTTTTTTAATTGTTAAGGTAAGTTTGGCTTTCATATCAGTATACTAAACAAAAGGTTATTTATTCTTCTCTTTCTTAATAAACACTAACCCCATCGCCGCACCTAAAAACCCCAGCCCGGCCGATAACTTCATGATCTTGCCGTAGGCGCTGATAAATCCCTTACGAAAGGCCTTGTCGATGTCGGCCTTGTGTTGGGCATCGGTACCTTTGGGTAATTGGGCGTTGCCCAGGTTGTTGGCTTGCTTTATGATCGCCTGCTTTTCCTGCGGGTTCAGCTTTAATGGCTCAATCTGCTGCTGCAAGGCCCCGGCGAAGAACAGCACCGCCAGCGCGCCGAAGATGGCATTGGCAAATACGCCCGAGATCCGCGTCATGGCATTGTTAATGCCCGATGCCGTGCCCGAAAAATGATCACTTACCGATGTCATAACAGCGGTAGTTAATGGCGCTACGGTGAACGACATGCCCAAACCCAACACCAGTACGCCGGGGAAAAAGGTGGTCCAGTAATCAGCCGGGCCATTGGTATCTGTTACGAATGAGAGGAGGAGTAAACCCAATCCCGCTGTTGCCGGCCCGATCACCAGTAGCCATTTTGGCCCGTGCTTATCGGCAAGCGTACCTGCGAAGCGCGCCAGTGTAACCATCAGCACGGTAAAGGGTAAAAACGTCAATCCCGATTTTAACTGGCTGTAGCTCTGCGCCTGTACCATATCCAGCGAAAGGAAGAGCATCCCCGCGCCTAATCCTGCATATAAAAAGAAGGTAAGCAAATTGGCCCCGCTAAATGTAGCGTTACTGAATAATTGCAGCGGCATCATAGGATGTTTGCCCGTCCGCTCGATGATGATAAATACAGTTAATAAAACTATCCCCGCCGCCAGTGAGCCGTAAACCTGCCAGTTTTGCCAGCCCAAGGCCGGCATCCGCAGAAAGCCGAAGGTAACCAAAGCCAGTCCAAGTGCTATGGCTGCGGCCCCGGGCAGATCGAGCGATCTGTCCGCGCCCTCATCGCGCACTTCTTTTACTTTAAAGGCCAGCATAATTAATGCCGCTATGCCGAATGGCACGTTGATGAAAAAGATATATCGCCAAAGGCCTGCATCGGCAAGGGCGCCGCCCAATATCGGTCCGCCCATGGTAACCACCGTGGTAAAAGCCGACCATGTGCCGATGGCTTTACCCCGCTCGGCAGGATTGATAGAGGAGGAGATAAGCGAGAGGCTGCCGGGTATCATCAGCGCGCCGCCAATACCCTGTACCATGCGGAAGGCGACCAGCAATAACACGCTGCCGGCAAATCCGCACGCCGCCGAGCCACAGATGAAAATGAAGATGCCGGCCATAAACACCTTTTTACGCCCCAGTTTATCGCCCATGGCCCCGCCGATGAGGATCAGCGATGCCAGCATCAACAGGTAAGCGTTCAATATCCAAAACAGGTCGGCACCACTGGCATTTAAACTTTTTTGCAGCGATGGCAGCACCACATTCAGCGCCGTGGCATCAATAAAGGCCATAGCCGATGCCAGTATGGTAGATACCATAACCCATTTACCGGCGGGACTTTTTAAGGATACTGTCATTGGTCATTGGTCATTGGTCATTGGTCATTGGTCATTGGTCATTGGTCAAAATGCCTGCGGCATTTTTTTTAATACTTAGTCCAATGACAAATGACGCGAAGCATAATGACGGCGTAGTGTAATGACCAATGACTACAAAGTAAACTTAGGTAAAATTGTGCGGTTAGGATGACAAACAAGGTACTTATTTTGCTGTTGATTAAATCGCCTGTGCATTACAAATACGTATATTTACATCATCATCCTAACCATATATGAAACAGAAATTTCACTACGCTACCGTTACCGATGCCATTGCGCAATTGAAACAGCAGGGCTACACCCTCGACTTTAACCTGGAAGAGAACCGCCTGATGGCAGGCGAGCATACTTATACAGCCGACGAGTTTGAAATAGTTGACTTATACCGCTACGAAGGCGCCACCGACCCTGCCGACGAAGCCGTGGTTTACGCCCTGGCCTCCCCATCGGGAGTGAAGGGTACTTTGGTGAGCGGCTACGGCTACAGCATTGATGAGACCGCTGTTGAAACCCTGAAAAAGCTTCATTACAAATACCAGCAGCGCAGCAGCTAATTCCCGAAAATCTACTTCGTCAAATCAATTTCCGCGCGGCGGCTGTTATCTGTAAAACAATATTTATGGATAATACAGCAATAACCAACGCCGGGGAAACAGTTACCGCTTTTTTAAAGGCGCTGAACAACGAGGATTTTCAACAAGCCCGTCAATACGCCAGCGATGACATTCAGTTTGAGGGCGTAATGGGCTCGCGCGATGGCGCGGACGCTTACTTTGCCGATATGGAAAAGGTGAAACTGAAATACCACATCAAACGCCTGTTTGCCGATGGCGACGACGTAGCCGTGTTTTACGATATTGATATGGGTGGCAAAACCATTTTCAGCAGTGGCTGGTATCATGTAAACGATGGCAAGATCAGCTGGTTTAAAGTATTATTTGATCCACGGCCCTTGCTTGAAAGTCATTAAGGCTTCGCTGTCATTGGTCATTGGAAATGTAATTATATAAAACAATGTATCTTAGCGAAAATTAGCACTAATGACTAAATTCTTAAAGACATCCAATCTGCTTAACGGACTGTTCTTCCTAGCCGTACTGGTGCTGTTGTTCAACCCATCGGCCAAGGCGGTAATGATACGGGGATTGATGAAGGTTGGCTTGTTTCAGCCGGATATGGATATGTCCGTTGAGAAGTCGGCGGCCGTTCCCGATGTGATCTTTCAAAGTACCGATGGCCGCAAGATACACCTAAGCGATTTAAAGGGTAAGGTAGTATTCATTAACTTTTGGGCTACCTGGTGCCCGCCCTGCATTGCCGAAATGCCATCCATCAACAGCCTGTACCAGAAGCTGAAGAACAACAAGAACATCGTTTTTATTATTGTAGATGCCGACCGCAACTTCAGCAAGTCGGTGTCTTTTATGCAGAAGAACAGGTTTACCATGCCGCTTTACCAACTGGCCAGTAATGTACCGCCGGAGCTGGTGAGCAATGCCATCCCGGCTACTACTATTCTTGATAAAACCGGTAGGATCGTTTTCCATCAAAACGGCAGCGCCGATTATAGTAACCCGAAGATTTTGGAGTATTTGAACAGGATAGCGAAGTAAGGTGGCGAAGATTCACCCCGACTACGCTACGCTGGCCGGCCCTCTCTTCGCGGGGCAGGGGGGTATCGGATAATCTTATTCCCGCTATTCGCGCAGCGAAGAGAGGGTGGTCGGGCGTAGCCACGACCGGGTGAGTCATCGCGAACAATGCAAAACCGCTCTTTGGGTGTGTAGATTGCTTCGTTCTTCGCAATGACGCACGGGCAAAAAAATAGCGATGGGTTTCAAACCATCGCTATCAGTATGAATTATTTTCAGCCTTACGCCTGCTTCTTTATCGTAACCGTACCCGTGCGCTTCAGCACCCCCCAACCACTCAACTCGCCTTTTAGCGCGCGGCGGATGGATTTGAAAAGTACCCAATACATCAGTTGCCGCCACACAAAACGTTGCGGGATGATGTAAACCAGTTTTTTGTAATCCTCGTCCTCCATCCAAAAAGCCAGCGCCGATACCAGCAGATCTACCACAATAAATACCAGGTAGTAAGCCACTATCTTCATCGGGTTATCGCTAAACAGGCCGATGATCATCATCAAGTCGGCAAGAGGGGAGAACAATGGCAATATGATCTGGAATAGCAGGATATTTGGCATCCCCACCATCCCGAAGAATTTATATTTCTTGTTAAACAGCGCGTCGCGGTTTTTCCAGAAGCTCTGTATCACCCCAAAACTCCAGCGGAAGCGTTGTTTCAGCAACGCGTTTACCGATTCGGGGGCTTCGGTATAGGCAATGGCATCGTCGCAATTGCGCACAATGTAGCCCAGTTTCAGGATACGCATGGTCAGATCGCAATCTTCGGCCAGGGTATCAGTAGTAAAACCTCCCGACCTAAAGATGGCCGATTTTCGGAATGCCCCGATAGCGCCCGGCACAACGGTAATACTGTTGAGCAGGTCGAACGCGCGGCGGTCCATATTTTGGGCGGTGATGTACTCTATCGACTGCCAGTTGGTGATGATATTGTTCGCGTTGCCCACTTTAACGGTGCCGGCTAAGGCGCCTATCTCCTCGTCGGTAAAATAGCGCATCAGGTGATAAACAGCGTCGTTTTTTAGCTGGGTATCGGCGTCGATACAGATCACATAGTCGGACTTGGCATGCGTGATACCAAAGTTAAGCGCCGATGCCTTGCCGCCGTTGGGCTTGGTCAGGATCTGCACCTTTGGGTGCCCGTTGAAGGCATCCGAAACCACCTGGAAGGTTTTATCCTTCGATCCGTCATCAATAAAAATAATATCGAACGCCGGGTAATCGGTTTGCAGCAGGCTTTGGATGGTTTGCACAGCCGTAACCTCTTCGTTATAACCCGGCACAATAATACTCACCGATGGCAGCGTAGCCGGATCTGGCATATTCTTTTCTTCTTTCTTGTTGTCAATATATTGCCTGATAGACAGGATGGCAATCAAAATAATACGGCCCAATGCCAGGAAAATAGCCGTGAAGAAGATGGTTTGCAGTACGTAGTTGCTGTAAAAATAACCTGCCACCACCCAATCGTACAATCGGCTGGTGATGCCGCTGCCGGGGTCGTCCTTGGGCAATGGCATCAGGTCATCGCGGGTTTTATCCAAAATATCGGCAATGGTGGTAAACTGGTAACCGTGGCTCTTAAAGTAGTGGATAATGCGGGGCAGGGCCTTTACGGTCTCCTCGCGGGTATCGCCGCCGGCATCGTGCAGTAATATTACCGAACCGTTATTGCGGTAACGGATGGTGCGGGCCACAATACTATCGGCGGTTACGCCGGGTTGCCAGTCCCATGGGTCGATAGTTTCGCCAATGTTAATGTAGTTTTGCTTGCGGCTTTCGGCAACGGGGATCACCTCGGCCAGGGTTTGTGGTTCGGCATCGGCATTAAAGGGGGGCCTGAACAAGATGGTGCTGCGCCCTGTTATGGATTCTATCAGCTTTCGGGTGGCATTTAGTTCCAGCTTTACCCTGTCGAGGCTGATGGTAGATATATCCGGGTGGAAATAGGTATGGTTCCCTATCTCGTAGCCTTCGTCAAATTCGCGCTTAACAATGGGTATGGCCTTTTCTGCCATCGAACCTACGATAAAGAACGTAGCCGGTACCTTTTCCTTTTTCAGGATATCGATAATTCGGTTAGTATAGGCAGGGTCGGGGCCGTCATCGAAAGTTAAAACAATTTTACCCTCTTTATAGCCATACTTCCTGATCACATATTTAGTTGGCAGCTTTACATAATCCTGGCTGGTGATGGTGTAAGTTTTGGGGTCGATATTTAGTTTGATCAGGCCGGTATCGGGTGTGGTCACCAGGTCAAGTACTTCGCCATCGCCGGCGTAGTCGATATGATTATTTAAACCTACTTTGGTCAGCCCGGTTTGATCGATGCCTGTTTTGCGTAATGAATCGATAGAAAGGTTTTTCTGGAAGAACGACCATAGGCGAGGATCCTCGAAACCGATACGCCAAAGGGCTACACCGCCTGTAGCCCAATCGTCGGCCATGCGGATGATGTTGAAGTTGGCAGCCGCGTCGGTAAAATAAACGGTGTGCTTACTACTGTCTAAAGCGGTGTACGAGTAATGCAGGTTGGCCGATTGCGGGTCATAAATTACTTTCTTCTTATTCTCGTGCGCGGTACTGATGGCCTGCTGATAACCTACGGCGGTACCCTGGCTGTTTTCGGGCCAATCGTAACCGCCGGCGCCAATGGTGAGGATCACCTTATTACTGGGCACTTCGTTGCAAACCTTATCCAATATCTGCTCCACCCAATGCTGGTGAGATACATCGCCGGCATTGCTTACATCGTTGTGCTGATCGACCGCGAAAACAAAAAGATAATCGTTGTATTTGGCCAGGAAGGGCAGGTCATAGCTGTCGTCATCGGGCATTACGTTTTGTGTAACCAGGAAGTTTTGGGGATGCAGCACTTCGTATAACTCTTTTACAAACGCGGTAAAATCAGGGCCACGGCGGTCTTTAACATCCTCCAGTTCGATGTTGATGCCCCTGAAATTGTATTTGGTCAGTTTGGCAGCGATATCATTAATAAGCGTGGCGCGCGCCTTTTTACTTTTAATGATGCGGTTCACATTGCTCGCATCCATATAACCGGATTTATTATCAACGTTGATATAATTGCTTAAGGATATCAACACTGGTTTTTTATAGCGGCGGCTAAGGTTTACCAGGCCAGTATCCAGCTTCGCGGTAATGGTATCGTTTTTTGGGGTGGTGGTAAAGCCTTCGCTTACCAGCATATCCATGTGCTTAATATTATCGCGCAGCGAGGTATAAGCTTGTGGCTCCCAGGCGCGGTAAAAACCGGCGTTGATACGGTCTTTATTGTTGGGATGCTTTATGCGGTGCAGGCGCAGGCTATGGCGCAATTGTGCCAGTTTTTCGGTATCCATTACAAAATCATCAAAGCGGCGGGTCTTCCGGATGCGGTCGAGCTCTGTTTTTGATAATTTTTTTGGTGCCTGGTTAAGGTTGGGCAGCGTAGGGTAGCTGGTAGATTTGATAGTGATGACCACAGCAATTAAACCGCAGATAATAAAAGCGATGAGTGCGCGGCTAAGCCATTTAAAACGGTTCCACCTACCGGGGGTATCAGCCTGAAAAACCTGTTTATCAGCCATTAAGGGATGAGATAGTTAAAAAAATAGTTTGCTCTTTAGGTGTAAAACACTAAAAAAGGGTATAGGTTTACTTCCGGCCCTATTTATCGGGCCCGATGTTTGAAAAATCGACACCGCATTTGCAGTTTTCGCCGCAACCCTTTTTTACAAAAAGCTGCCTGCAGAACATGCGCCCGATGTAAAAAAGCGCCAGCAGAAACACTACCGCGATGATGATATTTTGTACCATAATGCAAATTTAACTATTATTAGTATATATACGGTTAGATTGTAACAAAAGTATGTGGAGGGGGGATGTAATTTCGACATTGTGAAGTATGAAAGCAACTTCTACTATTTTAGGTTAGTGCTCTTATGAATGTCAGTCTGCTCATAGCCGCAGGGGCCTACTACTTTTTTCTTGAAAAAAAAGTAGCAAAAATTCAAGACAGCGCTAATGCTTCCTCTGCCGCACAGGGCCTTTGCCCGCACCAGGCAAAACCACGGTACGCAAGAATTTGCCGCTGCTCGCGCACCCGCTATGCCACCGCTTCAGGCAAATCCGCTTCCCTTTTCCACTACACATGGCCAGCATCGTTTTGCCTGATTTTGCCGGAAGCAAACCGCTGTCGGAAAACCCCTTCCAAATCCTCCCCCGCTTAAAAAGCAAATCCGAGCGAAGCAGAGCTTCGCTCGGATTTGCACCATTCTTTCTTACTTCCCGACAGCAAAACGGCTTCCGGGCGAAAACGAGCAGAACATGTTGGACTGTGGGCGGGAAAAGGGCATTAGCTTGGTGCCTGAAGCGGTGGGAATGAGCGTGCACAGCGGGGGCATCAAGGTTCAGCCCTGTGGTTCTGCTTGTTTTGCAGGGCAAAGGCCTTGTGCGGCAAAGGAAGCATTTTTGCTGTCTTGATTTTTGGTTACTTTTTATCAAGAAAAAGTAACTAAGCCCCTGCGGCTATGAGCAGGCCGACGTTAATAAAGCACAGAACTAAGCCCCAAACCGACACAAAACTTCACTTCTTCACAAAAGCCACCGTACCCCCTACCCAATCAAAATCCTTATTATACCGTACACCTATCATCTTCCCCTTGCTTAGCCGCCCCAGCGTAATGGCCAGCGTTGGCTGCTCGTCGCCATCGGGCCAGAGGTATAGCAGGCGGATCTCGGCCTTCACACCGCCATCGGGCGATTGGATGGCCGGCTCGTAATTTACCTTTTCCTGCAGGATCCAGTTCTCGGGGTCTTTGATCAGGCCGATATCTTCGGGTGTTACATCGATAATAACACCCTGGCCGGCGAATGAGAAGAGTGGCTTCAGTACGTAGTTCTCCAGGCCATCGGGTATCATGGCCACCTTATTCAGGAATTGGGTTTTCGGCACAAAATCGCCCTGGAGAAAAGGCATGGTGAACTTACTGATGCGGTAGAACCAGTTAGGGTGCGGGATCCACTCCACATCAAGCGGCTGGCGGATATCCACCACTTTGTTAAAGATATCGGGATCGCTCTCTATCTCATCAAATATCAACCGGTTATAAATACGGCGGATGCGCTTCAGTTCACCTTTAGCTTCGTAATAAAGCTCATCGCCTTTTTGGATCAGGTCGGACAGGGAGACCACGGGGATGCCCAAATAATCCTGTGTGATATAAAAATCGACGGCGGTTTTTTGCTGCGGGGCATTTACGTCCATCAACACAACTTCCTCGGGCTGGTAGGGGCCAAGGATGGTTTTACGCAGCAGTTTCAGGTAGCTGTTTTTGTTGAGCTTGCCTAAGTAGCCGCTCCACTTTTTGGGGATGTCAAAGGCTTGGGTATAATGCTCGCCTGCGTATGCCTGGAAGCCGAACAGCGAGGGGAAGCCCTGCAGTTCTATCAGCTTAGGCACCAGTTCGCCGTTATCATCGCGGCAAACGCCGAAGTCGAGGGCGATGATATGGGCATGGTCGTTCTCGTTCGCTACCCACCATTTATCGGGGATGGCGCGTTCGGTTATATCCTTAAAGTTGGGTTGTTGTATGGTGGCGATAATATCGTTACCGGCCTGCAGCAGCTTGGCATAAAAATCATCCGAGATAAAAATGGGCGTTTCGGCCAGCCGGAATGGGATAGGCTCGCGCAGACCTTTATTGATATCCGTGAGAAATTGCCGGTACTTCTCGTCGGTAAATTTGGCGTTGAATGATTTGCGTGCTGCTGCGTCCATAGTTTATAAGGCTATTACCTATTTGTCATTGCGAGGAGCGTAGCGACGCGGCAATCCCATAGGCAGGTCCGCTTGGATTGTCCTATGGGATTGCCACGCTATCGCTCGCAATGACAAACTATTTATGTATTGAGGCACGAAGTATCGTGCCTCTACAGTTATTTAAACAAAACTCAATACCGCCTGATCCAAAAAATTAGGGATCAGCGTGTTTTGTGTGTGCATGATCTTGTCCGGATCGTCGAGACTTTCCAGCATATCGTTGTACTTGTCTTTGCCGTGCTCGTTAATTACCTCGCTGCGGCGCTCGTCGGTGCTCAGGTGGGCTTTTATACCTTCGGCATCGGCTTCGGGATGGAATTGTGTGCCGATGAAATACTCGTTAAAGCGGATGGCCATCATGGCGCGGGGCAGATCCACATGCGGGCGCTCCTTTTCGATACACAGCAGTTGCATACCCAGCTTGGTGAAGCGGCCTTCATCGGGATGGATCACCTGCCAGCTGCGCGAATCGACCGTGTAAAACGGATCGGCAAGGTTATCCAGCACCGGCTCGTTATGGCCGGCCACCGTAAAATGTACCGGTAGGATGCCGAATGATGGTGAACGGCGTTTATTGATCAATCCCAGCTTATACCGGCGGCACATCATCTGGAACGAGTGGCAAACAAAAAGTACATGCTTTTTATTCGGCGCATCCGAAGCGTTGTGGGTTTCCAACTGATCCATCAGCTTCATAAAGTTGATATCCCACTCCTCGGTCTCGCTGCTCAGCGGATCGCCGGGACCGCCGCTGCAAATGTAGATGTCCCAGTCGGTGTCGGGCAGTTCGTTAGCACCACGGGTATCAAAAACCTGGTATTGCAGGTTCAGATCGTGCTTTGCCTTATACCGCTTCAGTATATCCTGGAAACCGCGCATACCCTGGTTAGCTATGCCGGCGTACAGATCTATAATAGCTACCTTAATAGGTTTCACCCCCTCTAAATCTCCCCCAAGAGGGGAGACTTTTGCTTTTGTTTCTAAATTTTCTAAACTCACTTTGTTTCTTTCTTTAAGCCCTCTCTTTCGAGGAGGGTTTGGGAGGGGTTTTAAATTCCCTTCAATGTTTGCGATGTGATATAATCTACCACGTCTGCAAAGTTATGATTTTGGTTGTAAACGGCCAGCTGTCTGTCGGCGCCGGTGCCGTTTTCCAGTATTTTGTGTACATACTCCAAATGATGGCGGCTGCCAAGTTCGTCTACCACATCATCCACAAAATCCAACAACTCCAATACCAGCGAGCGGGTGTTCACTTCGGTTTCCTTGCCAAAGTCTATCATCTTCCCGTCGATGCCGTAGCGGGCGGCGCGCCATTTGTTTTCGTTAATGAGCGCGCGGTTATAGGTAATAAAGCTCATGTTTTGCTGGCGCAGCTTGTAAAGCTTGGCACACAGGGCCTGGAACAGGGCCACAAAGGTCATGGTCTCGTCTATCAGCATGGGGCAGTCGCAAATGCGAAACTCGATGGTTTCGAAGAACGGGTGTACGCGGATATCCCACCAGATCTTTTTGGCATTATCTATGCAATTGGTTTTCACCAGCAGTTTTACGTAGTTGTCGTAATCCTCAATACTGGCAAAATAATCAGGGATGCCGGTACGCGGGAATTTATCGAATACCTTGGTACGGTACGATTTAAAGCCTGTATTACGCCCCTCCCAAAACGGCGAGTTGGTGCTGAGCGCGTAAACGTGCGGCAGGAAATAACGCACCTGGTTGGCAATATGTATTGCCATATCGCGCGATTGGAAACCCACGTGCACGTGCAGCCCGAAGATGAGGTTACTGCGTGCCGCATCCTGCATTTCGTCTACAATTTCAAAGTATCGGGGATGATCGGTAATGAGCTGGTGCTGCCAGTGCGAAAAGGGATGCGTACCCGCCGCGCCGATGCGCAAGCCCAGGTCGCCGGCCAGCTGGGCTACGGTATGGCGCAGTTTGGCTACCTCCTTGTGGGCCTCGTCGGTATTGCGGCAAATGTGTGTGCCCACCTCTACCACGGCCTGGTGCATTTCGGCCTTCACCTGGTCCTCATGTATTTTCTGTGCGCCGTCTACAATTTTTTGGTCGTGCGAAGTCAGCTCCCGGGTTACCGGGTCTATCACCATAAATTCTTCTTCAACACCTAAGGTAAATTCATTCATAATTGGTTAGGATATGCGTTTGGTTTTTCTTTTCTTCCCATCGTTTGTGTCCCCACAAACGATTTGTATAAATGGTGCCTGTGGGGACACAGGCACCGGGTGTAAAGCCTCACCCTAAATCCCTCTCCAAAGGAGAGGGACTTGAAAATGTTTTGACTCCCTCTCCCCTGGAGAGGGTCGGGGTGAGGCTTCCCTTTATTTCTTAGCCGCCGTCTTTTTAGCAGGAGCCTTCTCAGCGGCCGCCTTCTTTGCCGGGGCCTTCTTTTCTTTCGGTATTTCACCTACGCTGGCATCTCCTTTGGCAGGTTTAGCAGCCACCAGTGGTTTGCCGGCAGCACTTGTTTTGATGAACTCGCCCCAGGTTAGGTTATCCCGGCCGTCTTTTTGAGATTTGGCGCGTTCAATAGCATAATCAGCTGATGCTTCAACCACCCAGTCGAAGTTATCCTGGCCAACGCTTTTTACATCGGCATCGGGGGCAGGGTTGCAAAAGTCGATCGCGTACGGGATACCATCGCGAACGGCAAATTCGACGGTATTAAAATCGTAGCCTAAGCCCTGGTTCAATTTCAGTACGTAATCCTTTACGGTATCCAGCAGCTTTTTAGCGGCCGGTGCTTTGCCGTGTTCGTAGCGCAGGTGGTGCGGGTTTCGCGGCTCGTACTGCATAATGCGCACGTGTTTGCCGCCAATGCAGTAGCAGCGGAAGTAGTCCTGAAAGATGATCTCTTCCTGCAGCATCATTACATATTGCTTGGTTTGGTTGTATTTATCCCACAAATCGTCCAGGCTGTTGATCTGGTATACTTCTTTCCAGCCACCGCCGTCAAACGGTTTCATGTATGCCGGGAAACCCACGTATTTAAATATGCCTTCCCAATCCAGCGGATAGGCCAGGTTTAAAAATGATTTATCGGTAGTATCGTTCGGTAACTCCTTTGATGGCAAGATCACTGTTTTAGGTACCGGCACGCCAATTTTCACGGCCAGCGCGTTGTTGAAAAACTTTTCGTCGGCGCTCCACCAAAAGGGATTGTTAATTACTGCCGTACCGCAAATGGCGGCGTTCTTCAGCGCTGCGCGGTAAAAAGGCACATCCTGCGATATCCGGTCGATAATGACCGAATAGCCCAGCGACTCGGCCTGCATTACCTTATCTATGCGTACAAACTCGGCGCTGATATCTTTGCCGCCCGTTTTTTGGTTCACGCGTTCTACAAATGCCTCGGGGAACGAACGTTCCTGCCCGAAAAGGATGCCTATTTTTTTCATGTGGTAGTAGTTTTAGTCTTGTAGGTTTGCAAATGGTCTGTCGCCAAACTGGCTTTTAAAAGACCTTATTAATTCTTCTTCAATTGATCTTGGTACCTCTGAATCCAAGATTTTCCAACAAACTATTAAATCATCTGAATGTGAAAGTTGCCAAATATATCTCCCTCCTTGATGTGATACTGGCCTACCTTTACCAAAATCTAAATATAATTTCAATCTGCGTCTTAAATTATTAGCCTTTCCAATATAAAGTGTGTGTGTATGTTTAACCCAATTCTTTTTTAAAACTTCTGGAATTACATTCGGATTTTTCTGTTTATAATAACCTCCGCAACCAGTCTCTAGAAACACGGGCTCAATCGTTTTATCATTTAATATAAAGTATACTCCTTTTTGTTTCGGAATGATATCATGATTATTATTCAATTCTTGTATGGTCTTGAATCCTTCAAAGCCCTCATGCTTTAATTTTTCTATTGATTGAAACATAACTATCCTTTTATCAACGATAAATAATGCGGAAACATCTCGCGCCATATGGGCCAGTCGTGGTTGGCAAAGGGGCGGATATCCAGCCAATGGTTAATATGCTTGGCGTTCAAAATGTTCGACATATCGATATTATAACCCTTGCACATATCATGTTCCGACGTACCCAGTATGATATTCATTTGCCACAGGGCCGGGTTATTATCGCCGGGCAAAAAATCTACCGGGTTATTATAAAAAATATCGTCGTTATAAAAGCCGTCGGTAAATTGTTTAATGTCAAAAGCGCCGCCCATGGTAAACAGGTTGCTCACCTTATCGGGATGTTTAAACGCGAAGTTTGCCGCGTGGTAGCCACCAAAGCTGCAACCGGCAACGGCTACCTTGTTTACGCCTGTTTCGTGCATGGCCCAGGGCGCCAGTTCTTCGTTCAGCATCTTATCGTACCAGGTATGGTTGTAGGCCCGTGCGGCTGGATGCACCTCCTTGTTATACCAGCTTAGGTGGTCGATGCTATCGGGACAGTAGATCTTTACCAGGCCCTGCTCGATAAACCAGCGCGCGCTTTCGATAAGGCCCTCGTCCTTGTTCTGAAAATAGCGTCCTTTTGTAGTTGGGAACAGGATAACAGGATAGCCACGATCGCCAAAAACCAGCATCTCCAGGTGGGTGCCCAGTTGGTTCGAATACCAGTTGTAATATTTTTCTGTCACAGGCAATATTATTTATCAGAGGGTAATATAAGGGCTTTGATTTAAAAAGTCAACCGTTAGAAGATAATACTCAATTATTTAGGCGAATGTTTTAGCAGGTGTAATTTTATAGCCAGCACGAATTGAGTTAGCACGAATTATTTCAAATTGAACGAATTACACGAATTTTTAGAAGATGGGCGTTCCAGAATTCGTGTAATTCGTATAATTATAGCAGGCTTGCAAGGCATTCGTGTTCAAACTCAAATTGTTTTGTATAAGTAATATTACCGCCTTTAATTTTGTGATTAAGCGCATAAGCGTACTTTTGCAGCTTTAATAATATTTAATATGTATTTGTGCTGGCCCGATATAGAGATGACCGTTACTGAGACCCTGATCACCATAAATTCAAAACACCTTGACCGCGAGGTGACCTGCACCCTGCTGCTTCCGGATGAGTTTACCGGCATCGAACCGCTGAACCTGCTGTTATTGAACGATGGCCAGGAAGCCGAAAACCTGCAACTAAAAGATACCCTGCAGGAATTATATAATAACAACCGCCTTAAACCTACCGCTGTTGCAGCCATAGCCTGCGGCGAAGAACGCATACAGGAGTACGGTACTGCCGGTTTCCCCGATTTTAAGAAGCGCGGCACTAAGGCCGCGGCCTACACTAAATTTATCATCGCCGAATTGCTGCCCGAAATAAAGGAGCAATTAGGGATGGAAGTATTTGGCACCGTAGGTTTTGCTGGTTTCTCATTAGGTGGATTATCAGCATTAGATATTGCCTGGAATAACCCCGATGTATTTGATGTAGCGGGTGTGTTTTCCGGCTCGTTATGGTGGCGGAGCAAAGATCTGGGCAAGGGCTATACTGATGATGACCGCATTATGCACCGCATAGTCCGTGAAAGCAAAACCAAACCCGAACTGAAATTTTGGTTCCAGACCGGTACCAAAGATGAGACCGCCGACCGTAACCGCAACGGTATCATCGACGCTATTGATGATACGATCGACCTGATCAAAGAATTACAAGCCAAAGGCTACACCCGTGATGATATCGCCTATTTAGAGATGGTAGGCGGCGAACATAACGTAGCTACCTGGGCCAGGGCTATGCCCAAGTTTTTGGTGAAGGCGTTTGGGAAGTAGGCAGCCTTTCCTCTGCCTTCTCGAAAGGAGCGGCAACAGCACGGGAACAAACATTGATAGTAGCAAAGACAGTACTTTTCAAAAAACGGGCATTATAATTGAATGGTTTTTTGTAAATTAGTATATGGATCGCGAGGAATGGAACAAAATGATAGTTGAAATGATACTAAGGTTGCCACCTGAAAAGCAGGAGGAAGTTATAGCTTTTATAAAAACCTTAATTGATAAATAGTAGAGGCTTCATCAACATATAGTATTGCAATTTAGATAGGGTATCCATTCGTGATATGGTAACCCATTTGTCATTACTTCGCATTACCTTTTCGTTAATGCTTTCAAATCCCATATATTAACGCTACCTTTGCGCAAAATTTAAGAGGCGCATTTCAATGCAAAAAATCAGAAATATTGCGATCATCGCACACGTTGACCACGGTAAAACTACATTGGTCGACAAGATCCTGCACAGCTGTGCTATTTTCCGCGACAACCAGGAAACCGGCGAACTGATACTGGATAATAACGACCTGGAGCGCGAGCGTGGTATCACCATCGTATCCAAAAACGTTTCGGTTAGGTATAAAGATGTTAAGATCAACATCATCGATACCCCTGGTCACGCCGACTTTGGCGGCGAGGTAGAGCGTGTACTGAAAATGGCCGACGGCGTATTGCTGCTGTGCGATGCTTTTGAAGGCGCCATGCCGCAAACCCGTTTCGTAACCCAAAAGGCGCTATCGTTAGGCTTAAAACCTATTGTGGTAGTAAACAAGGTAGATAAAGAAAACTGCCGCCCCGAGGAAGTTTACGAACAGATTTTTGAATTATTCTTTAACCTTGAAGCTACTGAAGAACAGCTGGATTTTCCGGTTATCTACGGTTCAAGCAAACAAGGCTGGATGAGCACCGACTGGAAAAAACCAACAACGGACATTTTCCCGCTGATGGATGCCATTCTTGAAAATATCCCGCCGGCACCTATTGCTGAAGGTACCCTGCAAATGCAGATCACCTCGTTAGATTACTCTTCGTTCGTTGGTCGTATCGCTATCGGTCGTGTAGCCCGCGGTACTATTAAAGAGAACATGCCGGTATCGCTGGTTAAGCGTGATGGCAAGATCGTTAAATCGCGTATCAAAGAGCTTTACACCTTCGAGGGTTTAGGCAAAGTGCGCGCTACCGAAGTAAGCAGCGGCGATATCTGCGCTGTAGTTGGTATCGAAGGTTTTGATATTGGCGATACCATTGCCGATTTTGAGAACCCGGAACAACTGGCCGTTATTAAAATTGACGAGCCAACCATGAACATGTTGTTCACTATCAATACTTCACCTTTCTTTGGTAAAGAGGGAAAGTTTGTGACCTCGCGTCACCTGCGCGACCGCCTGTATAAAGAGATGGAGAAGAACCTGGCGTTGAAGGTTGTGGAGACCGAATCGCCTGACTCGTATCTCGTGTACGGTCGTGGTATCCTTCACCTGTCGGTTTTGATCGAGACCATGCGTCGCGAAGGTTACGAATTACAGGTAGGTCAGCCGCAAGTAATTGTTAAAGAAATTGACGGCGTGAAATGCGAGCCGGTTGAAACCCTGATCGTTGACGTTCCGGGTGATGTTGCCGGTAAGGTAATTGAACTGGTTACCCAGCGTAAAGGCGACCTGCTGATCATGGAGCCAAAAGGTGATCTGCAGCACTTAGAATTTGAGATCCCTGCACGTGGTATTATCGGTTTGCGTAACAACGTACTTACCGCTACCGGCGGCGAGGCTATTATGGCGCACCGCTTTAAAGCTTACGAACCTTGGAAAGGCGCTATCCCGGGCCGTAGCAATGGTGTACTGATCTCGATGGAGAAAGGCCAAACTACTGCTTATTCAATTGATAAATTACAAGATCGCGGCCGTTTCTTTGTTGATCCGGGTGTGGATATTTACGAAGGCCAGGTACTGGGCGAACACATTCGCGATAATGACTTGGTTATTAACGTGGTTAAAGGCAAGCAGCTTACCAACATGCGTGCTTCGGGCAGCGATGATAACGTGCGTATTGCTCCGGCCATCAAATTCTCGTTAGAAGAATCGATGGAGTACATCCAGGCCGATGAATATATCGAGGTTACACCGCAAAGCATCCGCATGCGTAAGATCTATCTTACCGAGAACGAGCGTAAAGTGAACGCTAAGAAGTTTGTTAACCAATAAGTGTTGAATGGGTTGATTAGGTGAGTGGTTGATTAAGTATTACTATTCACTTAATCCAACTCAATCAACCATGAACATAAAAAGCAAAGAGCTTTTCGTTAGATACGAAAGGCTCTTTGCTTTTTTATACCTTTACAACCCAAATATGCGTATCCCCAACATCCCCGGTTTTGACCAGCAGGCCCTTGAAAAGTATTTTAAAAATACGGGGTGGCTGCTAATTGCCCGGGTTGGCAGCATGGCCGTAAAGTTTTTGGTGAACAGCGTACTACTTTCGCATTATTTTGATGCTACCGAATATGGTATATTGGGCTACCCGATGGCCATTGTAACCTTTACCATGGCTGCTGCGACTTTAGGCCTTGATGGATTTATCACCCGCGAATTGCTTAACCATCCTGAACGGAAAGATACTTTATTAGGAACAGCATTTTGGCTGCGGTTAATAGCCGGACTTATCACCCTGCCTTTAATATATGGTATCTATCGGTTGGTATCACTGGTAAAACCACCAGATTCGCCGGTTAATTACGTGCTGATCGTGGCGCTTGTTGCAGTGGTGCAATCTGTAAATATCATCGATAGCTTTTTTCAGTCGAAAGTGCAGGGCAAAAGCATTATGCTGGTGCAGGTGTCAGGCAATATCATGTCGGCTTTAATAAAACTGGTATTTATACTTTTAAAACTGCCGTTGATATGGTTCGTATGGTCGTTGGTAGGGGATGCGGTGCTGCTGGCTATTGGCTATATCATACTTTATAAAAAAGAAGGCAACCATATCCGTAATTGGAAATATGATGGCCGTATCACCGGGTATCTGCTTAAGCACTCATGGCCACTGGCCTTTTCAGCAGTGCTGGTAACTATTTATATGAAGATAGACCAGGTGATGATCGAGATGTACCTAAAGGCAGCGCAATTGGGTATTTACCTTAATGCCGCTGCTTTAAGCGAGAACTGGTACTTCATCCCGGTAGCGATCGTTACATCGGTATTCCCGGCAATTATGCATGCCCGTAAAACAGATATCGACCGTTATTACAAGCGCTTGCAAAATATGTACGATTTGATGGTCGTTTTAAGCGTGGTCATCGCCCTGTTTATGAGTTTGGGGTCGGATCTTATTTTTCACCTGTTATATAAAAAACAATATTGGCCAGGCGCCCCGGTATTGTCGGTACACGTATGGGCGGGGGTATTCGTGTTTTTGGGTAGTGCCAGCGGACAGTATCTGATCGCCGAAGGCTATTTTAAACTGTCCATGTTGCGCACAGGCATTGGCGCTGTTGTAAATATCGTACTGAATATATTTTTTATTCCCGCCTATGGCATCATTGGCGCGGCCTATGCCACGCTGATAGCTTATGCGGTAGCTACCTTCTTTATTATATTTATACCGCAAACAAGGCGGCAAGGCATTATGATGTTAAAATCATTATTCCTAATTTCACTTTTTCAAAAATTAATTAAACATTGAGTAACCTATCAACAATTATAGAACTGCTGGCCAAGCCTGCGCGGTTACGGTCTATACTGTCATTTAATAAAAAAGGCTATTTAAAGGAGATCGGCTGGTTTAGCGCCTTCGAGAGCATGTCGCCGGTTGACAGACATGGCAACCCTATCCCGTGGGTAACCTATCCTTTTATCGATTTTATAAGGGAACGGATTACTAAAGATCATAAGGTGTTCGAGTTTGGCTCGGGTAACTCTACCCACTTTTACGCCAAATATGCCGGCAGCGTGGTATCGGTGGAGCATGATAAGGCCTGGTACGATAAAATTGTAAGCACCAAGGCCGAAAATTCGGAAATGATCTTCACCGAGTTACAAACCGACGGCGATTACTGCCGTATGCCGGTAAAGCTGGGCCAAAAGTTTGATATTATAATTGTTGATGGCCGCGATAGGGTGAATTGCTGCAAACAGGCAATTGATGCATTAACACCTGCAGGTGTAGTTGTGCTTGATGATTCGGAGCGTGATTTTTACACTGATGGGGTTAGCTTTTTGAAAGAGAAAGGGTTTAAACAATTACCTTTCAGCGGCATATCGCCAGGCTTATTCTATAACAAAGCAACATCGGTTTTTTATAAAGAGGGCAACTGTTTAGGTATTTAATACAGATGGACGAGAAGGTAACCAGTACCAACGTAAAAGCCGCGTACGACGAATTTTACCAGCAGCACGATATTGCCTGGCGTATGCTGGGCGCAAAATATAAAGCGCAGCACATTATTGATGTTTGTAAAGGTTATAAGTTCGAAACAGTATTAGAAGTAGGCGCAGGCGACGGCAGTATCCTGAAATTATTAGCTGAAAAGGATTTCGCGCCATCGTACGATGCGGTTGAACTCTCGGCCAGCGGGGTAGCGCAGATCAAAAAGGCAGGTATCAGGAACCTGCGCTCGGTGCAGGAGTTTGACGGTTATCATTTACCTTTCGGTGATGACAGTTTCGATCTGATCATCCTTTCGCATGTATTGGAGCACGTGGAGCACGAGCGTTTGCTGCTGCGCGAACTGAAGCGCGTGGCCAAAATGTTTGTGATAGAAGTGCCCCTGGATTACCGGATGGGTGTAGACGCGCGTATTAAACATTTTTTGGCTTACGGGCATATTAATATGTATACGCCAACTTCGTTGCGCTATCTGTTAGGCACCGAAGGGTTTGATGTGTTGGAGGGATTAACATCGCTGATAGAGCCGGAAGTAACCCGTTTCAATACCTATATCAACCAAAAGAAAAAGAAAAATTTACTGACTGATATAAAGATTAACGCCGAATACACGTTAAAGAAAATGCTTGGCGATGTGATGGGCGCCAAAACCAAAGAGGAGCGGGCCAATGCCTATACCGTTCTTTGCAAAAAAACCGATCATCAGCCCGAAATATTTTAACCATTCCGGATGCAGCATCTTGCCCCGATAGCCCTTTTTGTTTACAACCGGCCCGACCACACCCGCCGTACCCTTAGCTATTTGCAAAAGAACCTGCTGGCTGATGAATCGCGCCTGTTCATTTTCTCGGATGCTGCCAAAACCTCGGCCGACCAGGCTAAGGTTGACGAGGTGCGCCAACTGGTAAAGGATGTGGATGGCTTTAAGTCGGTAAAGATAACCGAGCGCAAGCAGAACATGGGCCTGGCCAATTCTATTATTGACGGCGTTACCGGCTTGGTGAACGAGTATGGCCGCGTTATCGTTTTTGAGGATGACCTGTTATCATCGCCCTATACCTTGCAATATTTTAACGAAGGGCTTACCCGTTACGAAAACGAGGAAAAGGTGATGCACATCGGCGCCTATATGTACGCGCTGAAAGATAAAGCCCTGCCACAAACCTTTATGTTCCGCGCGGCTACCAGTTGGGGTTGGGCTACCTGGGCGAGGGCCTGGAAAAACTTCGAGCCGGATATTGATGTGCTGATGCAACAGTTCGACAAAGAGAAGATCAGCCGGTTCTCCATCCAACATACCATGAACTTTTGGAAGCAAATGCTGGGTTTCAAGGCCGGGAAAAATAACTCCTGGGCTATCCGCTGGTATGCTTCCGTCTTTTTAAAAGGAGGGCTGACGCTTAATCCATCGCACTCGCTGGTGCATAATATTGGTAACGATGGTTCCGGAACGCACTCCAATAACGAGCACATGTACAGTGTGCAGGTAGCGCAAAAATCTGTAACGCAATTTCCTGATGTGATCGAGGAAAATCCGCAAGCTTATCATGCCATATGGCAATTCCTTAAAAACAGGAAAGGGACCTTATGGCAGCGCGTGGTAAGGTTTGTACGGCAGAAGGTTGCTAAGTAAATAGCAATTTGTTATTAGTTTAATTACCTTCCTCCCCTTCACTATCATCATCAAAGTTTGCCAACTGTTTGCGCAGGTCGTTCATAATGCTGGTATTACGCTCCATTTCGGGCCGATATTTTTCCTTATCGTTTTCTTTGTACTCTTTATATAGCAAGTTGTAAAAAGTGCATTCCAGTTTAATTACCTGGGCTTGCAGCGCAGCCTTTTGCTTTTGTTTTTCGGGGAGTTCAATTTTTTGCAGGGTATCGGCAATGCGCAATAATTCCCTCACCTGGGGCAGGGCCTGATGTTCCATCCGGTCCAGCCGGGTTACGCGGCCCACGCTATCGCCATAAAAAATAGAGCGGATATTGTACCCCAGGTCTTCGGAATGTTTATAAGTGCGGGCGTAACTATCAAAATGATATTCAGGCGTAAAGCGGATGCCAAGTACGATAAACGCTGTGGCTACAGCAATACCGACAGGTACGATCCCCCATTTTTTAAATGCCCGGTTAGGTTTTGATAAACCGAAAAAAGCGATCAGTCCTAATACATAACCTGATGCCAAACCGCCCAGGTGCGCGGCATGGTCTATCTGCCCCCTGAAGGGGATTAGGTTGTATCCAACAAATATGGCCGTGCTGATCAATAAGGCACGGCGCACACTCGCTTCGTAAAAATTGGTGCTGAGCAAGGCAAGCAAAATGCCGAATAAGCCAAATATGGCCCCCGACGCGCCACCTGCGACAGCATTGATATGCCACATCACCGATACCATGCTGGCCATTACCCCGGTAAGCAGGTACAGGAAAAGGAAGTTCCACTTGCCCAACTTATTTTCGATCAACGAACCGATATAGATCAGCACGATCATATTGCCGATGAGATGTGTCAGCGAAAAATGAAGAAATGTATTAGTAAACAGGCGCCAAACCTGCCCGTGCAATACCTGCGTACGGTTGCTAAAACCAACAGCCAGCAGAAGGTTTTGAAAAAAATGATCGTCGCTCATATCCCGGCCCGACCGCTGCAGGATTGCAATGATAATGCCCAGCGCCAAGATACTGGCTACAAATATGAAGATATTAACCAGCACCAATACCGGCGTAACCGCGTAATGTTTTTTAGGTACAAATGCAGAGAAAAATCCGCGCAGCAATTCCTTTCCTTTCATAGGCGGGTCGGCCAGGCTAAGGAATTGTTTTTCGGGGATTGTATCCATCAATTGCTGGGCGGTTTGCTCCAGCTTATCCTGCAATAATACTTCGGTAACATCCATCTCGCCAAAAAGCAGATCGAGGTTTTTCTGATTCTTTCCGTAATCGGTAAACAGGCCCTGGTAGCCTACGCACTCGCTTTTTATCACGATCTTATCCGCGTAAACCCGCACCGAAACCTCCTCGCTATACGATTCCCACGAGATATTGGTATAGGCGATCATGCCATCGTGGTGAAAATACCCGATGTGCCAGCCCATGCTTTGAAACGAATGGTAAAGCAGCGTAAGGTAATGGTCGGCATTATAATCGCCAAGCGGGATAGTTGCGGTTTGATATGGAGATATGCCCCAGGCCATAGTGATTGTTGGTTGAGTAAGGTTATGATTTAATGTTTACCAGGTATATTTGTGATTTAGCTTCAAGCCCGTATTTATCATCTTCGGTATAAAGCGTCGCTATTTCCACCTTTTCAAACGGGAAGGTTTCTCCTAAAATGCCCGCTGCCTGATCGATACTATATATTGTGCCCTTTATCCTGAACAGGTAACCATCGGCTCCCTTTCGCAACTCGGCCATACTGATGTTTGTCCGGGGAAAGTTAAAAGTTAGTGGAATAGATAGTTTTTGTCGCACCGGGCGGCTATTTTGCATGGCGGCCTTCCACTGTACACAAGTATTTAAAATGTGTACCACCTCTTCTTCACAGCCACAGCCAATGTTAGATAAAGCTTTAACATCGGTTAAATGACCTGTGGTATCAACAACAAAACTTACTTTAACCTTGCCAACAACTCCAATCAATTGTTCAACCTCTCTTATTTCAAGGCGCTTGCCTATATAGTTGTAAAAGCGTTCTATACCACCAGGAAACTCGGCTGATTGTTCAACAACATAAGTTATTTTTTTACCTGCCGTGTCTGGCATTGTTTGGGCGTTTACATATACAAATGTAAGGATGAGTACAATCGTGATACAAATTTGCTTCATATAGTAAATATACTTTACAAAATTTAATATGCAAGTATGCCTATATTTAAATGAAGGCAATGGGGGCTTATTAATTATATATCCACATCAGCATATGCTTTTGTTGCTTTTTTATCAACGCATCAACCGCTTTCAGTGTGTTGTTTGCTACTGCCGGGCAGCCCCAGCCTTCAGGTGTTCCTTCGGGATAAACCTCCTTATCGCTCACTTTCTCCCACGAGTGGAATACAATTTGCCTGGCCATGGCATTACTGTTAGTATGATCTAACCCCGTTAAAAAATATTTAATATGGATACCCCAGGCGCTGTAAGCACGTTCATTGATGCGGTACCTGCCCAGCGCAGTACAATGGCTGCCATCGGCATTGCTGAATGCGGGCTTATCTTTAGACCACGTCCACGACCATGGGCTGCGGCCACAGCCATGGCTCACCAGGCCGGTAAGCAAAGTGTCTTTCTTAACAAAATCCCATACCATAAAACGCTTAACGCCCGATGGCAGGCTCATATCTATTAATATGCAATAGCGGGTGTTGTAGCCTTTTTGTTTGCAAAAACTTAGAGCTTGTTTGGCCTTATCGGTGGTGCGGGATATATCGAGCCGGGGAGTGACGGCATATACCGAAGCCATGATAATCAGCATTAATAAGAGCAAGCCTGATTTTCTAAACCCCATATTATTTTAATAGGATATAAAACTACTAAATAATTAGTTAGTCGCCGTTGCGAATTTTTCAAACACAGGTTGATTTTTAACGTCAAAGCTTATTCTAATCCTTATACTGAAACTCCTTGCGTATCAACTTTTTTAGTACTCAAATATTTATAAAAAAATAACTTGCTAACTATTTGACAATTAATCTAAAGTTGCTATCTTTGCCGTCCCTAAAAGAGGGATAATATGTCTTGAACGAGGCCCTACTGCTTCGATGGACACAAACAATTTAAGAAAATGTCAGGATTAATTGGTAAAAAAGTAGGTATGACCAGCATATTCGACGAGACAGGGAAGAACATCCCATGTACTGTGATCGAAGCTGGCCCTTGCGTGGTAACCCACGTTAAGTCTGTAGAAACAGACGGATATGCAGCTGTTCAGCTGGCATATGATGATCAAAAGGACAAACACACCACTGCACCTTTAAAAGGCCATTTCGCAAAAGCCGGCGTTACTCCAAAACGTAAGCTGGTTGAATTCAAATCATTCGAGGATCAAAAATCATTAGGCGACACTGTTGCCGTTGATATTTTTGAGGTAGGTGATTTTGTTGACATTGCGGGTACTTCAAAAGGTAAAGGTTTCCAGGGTGTTGTTAAGCGCCACGGCTTCGGCGGTGTGGGTATGCAAACCCACGGTCAGCACAACCGTTTACGCGCTCCAGGTTCTTTGGGTGCATCTTCATGGCCTTCACGCGTATTTAAAGGTATGCGCATGGCCGGTCAAACAGGTAATGTACGCGTAAAGGTTCAAAACCTTGAGGTGGTGAAAGTATTCGCCGAGCAAAACCTGTTAGTAGTTAAAGGTTCCGTTCCCGGAGCTAAAGGTTCATATGTAATAGTTGATAAGTAAGATGGAAGTTAAAGTATTAAATGTTTCAGGTAAAGAAACAGGTGCCAAGGTGCAGCTTCCTGAATCGATCTTCGCTATTGAGCCTAACGATCATGCTATTTATCTTGATGTTAAGCAGTTTTTAGCTAACCAGCGTCAGGGTACTCACAAAGCAAAACAACGTAACGAAATTGCAGGTTCAACCCGCAAGTTATACAAACAAAAAGGTACAGGCGGTGCACGTGCCGGTAGCGTAAAATCTCCATTATTTAATGGTGGTGGCCGTGTATTCGGTCCGCAGCCGCGCGATTACAGCTTTAAACTGAACAAGAAGTTAAAATCACTGGCTCGTAAGTCGGCTTTAACTTACAAAGCTCAGGACAACAACATTTTAGTGTTAGAGGACTTTAATTTTGATACCATCAAAACTAAAAACTACATTAAAATGGAAGCCGACCTGAACGTTACTAATGATAAAACATTATTAGTAATTGCCGGTGCCGAAAATAACAATGTGTATTTATCAAGCAGAAACCTGAAGAAAACTAAAGTAATTTCGGTTGAGCAGCTAAACACTTATGATGTGTTAAACGCTGGTAAACTATTACTTACTACAGGTGCTGTTAAAACTTTGGAGGAAGCTTTCGCTAAGTAATTATGGAAATTTTAAAGAAGCCTTTACTTACAGAAAAAGTAGCTCAGTTAACTGAGAAACTTAACCGCTTTGTTTTCAAAGTTGATCACAGAGCTAACAAAATACAAATTAAAGCCGCTGTAGAAGAAATGTATGGAGTAACCGTGGTTGCCGTAAATACAATGAAATATGCCGGTAAATTAAAAAGCCGTAACACTAAAGCTGGTATCGTAACCGGCCGCATCGCTACTTATAAAAAGGCAGTGATCACTTTGAAAGACGGTGAATCAATTGATTTTTATAACACTTTATAAAAAGAGAGATGGCAGTTAAAAGATTTAAACCGGTTACCCCGGGTACCCGCTTCAGAGTAGGTGCCGATTACTCTGACGTTACTACAAACGTTCCTGAAAAATCGTTAGTAGTATCTGTAAACACACGTTCAGGTGGTCGTAACAACAGCGGTAAAATGACTATGCGCTACTTAGGTGGTGGTCATAAACAAGCCTATCGCTTGATCGACTTTAAACGCAATAAGTTTGACATCCCTGCAAAGGTTGCAACTATTGAGTACGATCCAAACCGTTCTGCACGTATCGCTTTGCTACACTTTGTTGATGGCGAGAAAAGATATATGATTGCCCCAGCCGGCTTAACCGTTGGTATGACAGTAGTATCGGGCGAAAACGTTGCACCAGAAATTGGTAATACCTTACCGTTAAAAAGCATACCACTGGGTTCGTTAATTCACGCAATTGAATTAAACCCGGGCCAGGGCGCGGTTATTGCCCGCTCGGCAGGTACTTACGCGCAGCTTTCTGCCCGTGATGGTAAATACGCGATCATCAAATTGCCTTCTGGCGAAACCCGCATGATCCTGGCTACTTGCTTAGCAACTATTGGTGTTGTTTCAAACGCCGAGAAAGCTAACGAAGTGTTAGGTAAAGCAGGCCGCAAACGCTGGTTAGGCCGCAGGCCACGTGTACGTGGTGTAGCAATGAACCCGGTAGATCACCCTATGGGTGGTGGCGAGGGCCGTGCTTCTGGTGGTCACCCACGCTCGCGCAAAGGTTTATTAGCTAAAGGCTACAAAACCCGCGACAAGAAAAAAGGATCAGATCGTTACATCATTGAAAGAAGGAAGAAATAATGGCTCGTTCAATTAAAAAAGGACCTTATATTGATCATAACCTGGATAAGAAAGTTCTTGTCCTGAATGAATCAAATAAAAAATCGGTTGTGAAAACTTGGTCACGCCGTTCCATGATCTCTCCTGATTTCGTGGGTCACACATTTGCAGTACACAATGGTAACAAGTTTATCCCTGTGTATGTAACAGAAAACATGGTAGGACACAAGTTAGGTGAGTTTGCACCAACCCGTACTTTCCGTGGTCACGCAGAAAAGAAAAAATAAGCAATGGAAGCAACACAAAAAATCAAAAAATCTGTGCTGGTAAAACAGCAAAAGGATGAGGCAAAAGCCATTCAAGGCGGCGCTGCGGTTGCCAAATTGAACGACTGCCCAACCTCGCCGCGCAAAATGCGCCTGGTGGTTGACCTGATCCGCGGTAAAGAGGTATTCGCTGCATTAAGCATCCTTAAATTTACCAACAAAGAAGCCGCTATCCGCGTTGAGAAACTGCTGTTATCGGCCATCAATAACTGGGAAGCTAAAAACGAAGGCAAACGCGCCGACGAAAACGGCCTTTTTGTAAAGGAAGTTTCGGTAGGTGGCGGCCGTCAGCTGAAAAGGTTACGCCCGGCTCCACAAGGCCGCGGCTACCGTATCCGCAAGCGCTCAAACCATGTAACTTTAGTAGTGGATACTTTTAACAATTAATTTGAAATGGGACAAAAAGCACATCCAATAGGAAATAGGTTAGGTATCATCAGAGGATGGGATTCTAACTGGTTCGGTGGAAATCACTATGCCGACAAATTAGTTGAAGACGAACGTATCCGCAAATACATCGCGGCCCGTATTTCAAAAGGCGGCGTATCTAAAGTGGTTATCGAACGTACTTTAAAACGTATCACTATCACTATCCACACTGCCCGTCCGGGTATCGTTATCGGTAAAGGCGGCCAGGAGGTTGATAAGATCAAAGAAGAGTTGAAAAAACTGACCAAAAAAGACGTTCAGATCAACATCTTCGAAATTAAACGCCCCGAGCTTGACGCACAATTAGTTGCCGAAAGCATCGCGAAGCAACTGGAAGCACGTATCTCTTTCCGTCGTGCCATGAAAACTACGATCGCCTCTACCATGCGTATGGGTGCCGAAGGTATCAAGGTAATGACCTCAGGCCGCTTAGGTGGCGCCGAAATGGCCCGTACCGAGCAGTACAAAGAGGGACGTATCCCACTGCACACTTTCCGTGCCGATATCGACTACGCTTTAGGCGAAGCTTTAACCACCTACGGTAAAATAGGTGTTAAAGTATGGATCTGCAAAGGCGAAGTTTACGGCAAGCGCGATCTGTCGCCAAACATTGGCACTACCAGCAGCGCAAGCGGTAAAGGTGGCCGTCCGGAAGGCGCAGCATCATTTGGCGACCGTGGTGGCCGTGGTGGTAACGAGCGCGGCGGCGATCGTCGCCAGGGTGGTGATCGTCGTGGCGGTCCGGGCCAGGGTGGTAATCGTGGTGGCCAGGGCAACCGTGGCGGCCAGGGTGGTAACCGTGGTGGCGGCCAGGGCGGCAGGAGATAATTAATCAAAGTCGGGATAGACATCGTTTTAGAATATTTAAAAGCTTAATAAAATGCTACAGCCAAAAAGAACGAAGTTCAGGAAGATGCAAAAAGGCCGCATGAAAGGTAATGCCTCTCGTGGTGCTGAACTGTCTTTCGGTTCATTCGGTATAAAATCACTCGAGCCGGCCTGGATCACCAGCCGTCAGATCGAGGCTGCGCGTATCGCTGTAACACGTTTCATGAAACGTGAAGGCCAGGTATGGATCAGGATCTTCCCTGACAAGCCTGTAACCAAGAAACCAGCCGAGGTACGTATGGGTAAAGGTAAAGGTGCTCCGGAATACTGGGTTGCGGTAGTACGCCCCGGAAGGATGATCTTTGAAGCAGAAGGTGTGCCACTGGAAGTTGCTAAAGAAGCACTTCGCCTGGCCGCACAAAAACTGCCGGTACAAACAAGGTTCGTAGTTCGTAAAGACTACGCCGAAGCATAAAAACGTGGTAGCTACAGGTGGTAAACAGTTTGATGAATACCTGTAGTGTAATATAAAACAATTGTAGGTTGAAGGTTGTGGGTTTAAGTAAAACTTGCAACCCGCAACCTGCAGCATACAACAAGTTAACAAAATGAAAAACTCAGAGATCCAAGAGCTTTCAACTGAAGAGTTGGCAGCAAGAATTGGCGAGGAAAAAAAGAATCTCAACAAGCTGAAATTCGCTCACGCGGTATCGGCAATTGAGAATCCTACCCGTATCACTAAAGTACGTAAGGACATTGCTCGCTTAAACACCGAATTAACAAAGCGCAAAGCGGCGGCAACGTCTGAAGCCAAATAATGATAAGGGACATGGAAGAAAGAAATTTAAGAAAAACCCGTACCGGCCTGGTTGTAAGCAATAAGATGGAAAAATCTATCGTTGTAGCCGTTGAGCGTAAAGTAAAGCACCCTATATATGGTAAATTCGTTAAGAAAACTACCAAATTTATGGCGCATGACGAAACCAACACCTGCGGTATCGGCGATACTGTAGAGATCATGGAAACTCGTCCGCTGAGCAAGAACAAGAATTGGAGATTGGTTCAAATTATAGAGAGGGCTAAATAACATGGTACAACAGGAATCAAGGCTGAACGTAGCCGACAACAGCGGCGCTAAAGAAGTGCTGGTGATCCGCGTATTAGGTGGTACCGGTAAAAGGTATGCATCAATAGGCGACAAGATAGTTGTTACCGTTAAAAGCGCGCTGCCATCAGGCAACGTGAAAAAAGGTACCGTATCTAAAGCAGTAGTTGTAAGAACCAAGAAAGAGATCCGCAGGAAAGATGGTTCATACATCCGTTTCGATGATAATGCCGCAGTATTATTAAATAACCAGGACGAGCCAAGAGGCACACGTATCTTTGGCCCGGTTGCAAGGGAGCTGCGCGAGAAACAATTCATGAAGATCGTATCATTAGCCCCGGAGGTATTATAATATGGAAAAGAAAATAAACAAACCTGCCAAATTAAAGATCAAAAAAGGTGATCTGGTAAAGGTAATTGCCGGCGACTCTAAAGGTACACAAGGCAAGATAGTTGAAGTTATCATCGATAAGAACCGCGCTATTGTTGAAGGTGCCAACATGGTATCAAAACACACAAAGCCTAACGCTGCTAACCCTAACGGTGGCATTGTTAAGCAGGAAGCCGCTATCCATATTTCAAACCTGGCTTTGGTTGATCCAAAAACAGGTGCTGCCACCCGCGTTGGCCGTAAAAAGAACGCTGCCGGTAAATTAGTAAGGGTAGCTAAAAAATCAGGGGAGGAAATTAAGTAATGACTTACGTACCAAGATTAAAAACCAAGTATTCGGACGAGATCCGCACTGCACTGAAAGAAAAATTTCAGTACAAAACTGTAATGCAGGTTCCGAAACTGGAGAAAATTGCCATCAACCAGGGTGTTGGTGCTGCTACCACCGATAAAAAACTGATCGACGTTGCTATCAACGAGCTAAGCACCATCACTGGTCAGCAAGCGGTAGCTTCTAAATCTAAAAAGGATATCTCGAACTTTAAGTTACGTAAAAATATGCCGGTAGGCGTACGCGTTACTTTACGTGATAACAACATGTACGAGTTTCTTGACCGTTTGATCTCTGTTGCCCTGCCGCGTATCCGCGATTTCAAAGGCATCAACGATAAAGGTTTTGACGGCCGTGGTAACTATACTTTAGGTGTTACCGAGCAGATCATCTTCCCTGAGATCAATATCGACAAGATCAACAAGATCATGGGTATGGATATCACTTTCGTAACTTCGGCAAAAAACGATGTTGAAGCATTAGAGTTACTGAAACAATTTGGTTTACCATTTAAAAATCAAAATAACAATGGCTAAAGAAGGCGTAAAAGCACGTGAAGTTAAACGCGCTAAGTTAGTTGCCCAGTATGCTGAAAAAAGAGCAGCTTTAAAGGCAGCAGGTGATTACGAAGCATTAGACAAATTGCCTAAAGCAGCATCACCGGTTAAATTACACAACCGTTGCAAACTGACCGGCCGCCCACGCGGTTACATGCGCCAGTTCGGTATCTCGAGGGTAACTTTCCGCGAGATGGCCCTGGCCGGTAAGATCCCGGGAGTAAAAAAGGCAAGCTGGTAATATAAGCTTAAAGGTGAGAGGTAAAAGGCAAAAGGTTAATAAAATACCTTTTACCTTTGTCCTTTCACCTTTTACCTAAAATATAAGATGCTGGTATTCAAAATATACATTAGTATGTTTTGAATTTTTTTGTATCTTTGCCGCTCGAAATTTTTCGAAAAAACAAGAATTAACCGATAGAAGGTCGTCCCGGAGGTTACGGGAAGGAAACCACTGTCATAAACAATAGAAATGAATACAGATCCAATCGCAGATTATCTTACACGAGTAAGGAATGCTATTAAAGCCAACCATAGGGTTGTTGAAATTCCTGCATCTAATCTGAAGAAGGAAATCACGAAAGTGCTTTTCGACAAAGGTTACATTGCCAATTTTAAATTTGAGGATAATGGTCCTCAGGGCACTATCAAAGTTGCTTTGAAATACCACCCCATCACTAAGATCCCGGCTATCCGCAGCATATCGCGTATCAGTAAACCAGGTTTAAGGAAATATGCCGGCATGACCACTATGCCACGTGTATTAAACGGTTTAGGTATCGCTATCTTATCAACATCAAAAGGCGTTATGTCTGACAAAGAAGCACGTCAGCAAAACGTAGGTGGCGAAGTTTTGTGCTACGTATATTAATAGTTAAGAGGAGGAATTAAGCAATGTCAAGAGTAGGAAAAGCACCTATAGCAATCCCGGCAGGCGTAACTATCACCGTATCAGCAGATAATGTTGTTACTGTAAAAGGCCCTAAAGGACAATTGCAGCAAGCAGTTGATAGCGATATCACTATTGCACAGGAAGACGGCCAGTTACTGGTTCAACGCCCGTCTGACCAGAAGCGTCATAAAGCGCTGCACGGTTTATACCGTGCGCTGTTAAATAACATGGTAATTGGCGTAACCGAAGGTTACAAAGTACAACAAGAGTTAGTAGGTGTAGGTTACCGTGCCACTAACACCGGTAATACCTTAGATTTAGTGTTGGGTTACTCTCACCACTACGTATTTGAATTACCAACCGAAATTAAAGTTACAACCACTGCTGATAAGGGTAAAAACCCAACTATCATCCTGGAATCTATCGACAAGCAATTGATCGGTCAGGTAGCAGCGAAGATCCGCTCGTTACGTGCACCAGAGCCTTACAAAGGTAAAGGTATCAAGTTTGTTGGCGAGGTATTGAGAAGAAAAGCAGGTAAATCAGCATCTAAAAAATAATCGTCATGGCAGCTAAACTATCAAGAAGAGACAGAATTAAAAAAGGCATCCGGAAACGTGTTTCTGGTTCGGCCGAGCGCCCACGCTTATCAGTGTACAGGAGCAATAAAGGTATTTACGCCCAGATCATTGACGATGTAACCGGTAAAACCTTAGTTTCAACATCATCTTTAGCTAAAGATTTTGCTGAAAAAGGTACCAAGTCAGACCAATCGGTAGCCGTAGGCAAACTGGTAGCTCAAAAAGCTATCGCCGCAGGTATCACAGCCGTAGTTTTCGACCGTAATGGTTACTTATATCATGGCCGTGTTAAATCACTGGCTGAAGGTGCACGTGAAGGTGGTTTAATTTTTTAAACGGAACAGACAATGTCGACAATTAACATTAAAAGAGTAAAAACAAGCGAGATCGAATTAAAAGACCGCTTGGTAAGCATACAGCGCGTTGCCAAAGTAACCAAGGGCGGCCGTACTTTCAGCTTCAGTGCCATTGTGGTAGTGGGCGATGAGAATGGTGTAGTTGGTTACGGTTTAGGAAAAGCAAAAGAAGTAACCGAGGCAATTGCCAAAGGTGTTGATGATGCTAAAAAGAACCTGGTAAAGGTGCCTGTTATTAACGGTACTGTACCTCACGAACAATATGGCAAGTTTTCAGGCGGTTTTGTATTTATCAAACCTGCTGCTAACGGTACCGGTGTAATTGCCGGTGGTGCGATGCGTGCTGTATTAGAGAGTGCCGGCGTACACAACGTATTGGCAAAATCAAAAGGTTCATCAAACCCGCATAACGTGGTTAAAGCAACTGTATCGGCCTTAGCGCAAATGCGCGATGCTTACACAGTAGCACAACAACGCGGTGTTAACTTAGGTAAAGTATTTAACGGATAATCAGTCATGGCAAAAATCAAAATAACCCAGATTAAAAGCGTGATCGATAGAAGTGAGCGCCAGAAAAAAACCATCGAAGCTTTAGGTTTGAAAAAAATTAACCAAAGCGTTGAGGTTGAAGCAACACCTGCTATTATTGGCATGGTGCGTAAAGTAAATCATTTGGTAGCAGTAGAAAATATTTAATAAGATGAATTTAAGTAATTTAAAACCTGCAGAAGGTTCTACTAAAAGCAGGAAAAGAATAGGCCGTGGTACAGGTTCTGGCCGTGGCGGTACATCAACCCGTGGCCACAAGGGCGCAGGTTCTCGCTCAGGTACCAGCACCAAGGTAGGCTTTGAAGGTGGCCAGATGCCATTGCAACGCCGTGTACCTAAAGTGGGCTTTAAAAACCCTAACCGTGTAGAGTATGTAGGCTTAAACCTGGATGCACTGCAAACTTTGGCTGATACTTACAAACTTTCAGCTATCGACTTTGAAGTGATGAAAGAACACGGTTTAGCTTCGAAAAACGATCTGGTTAAAGTATTAGGCCGTGGCGAACTGACAGCTAAATTAGAAGTTAAAGCACACGCGTTTTCTGCCACTGCACAAAAAGCTATTGAAGCAGCCGGCGGTTCAATTGTAAAACTGTAAATTTCCGATGAAGAAATTTTTCACAACATTATCCAATATCTGGAAAATTGAGGATTTAAGAGTGCGTATTACTAACACACTCTTATTTCTTTTAATATACCGTATAGGTTCATACGTGGTATTACCAGGTGTAGATGCCAACGTACTGAACACTCAGCGTGGTAAAGAAGGCTTATTAGGCTTATTAAATATGTTTGCCGGCGGTTCATTCTCGCGGGCATCTATTTTTGCCTTAGGTGTAATGCCGTATATCTCTGCATCTATCGTGGTGCAGTTATTGGGTATTGCTGTGCCTTATTTCACCAAGATGCAAAAAGAGGGCGAAAGCGGCCGTAACAAGCTGAACCAATGGACCCGTTACCTAACCATCTTCATCACAGCGGCACAGGCTTATGGCTACGTGCGTTCGCAGGTGCCTGAAAATGCAAGGTTAATTGCCGATCCGACCACCTTCTACTTCCTTACAGCGGTTACTTTAACAGCAGGTACATTATTTGTAATGTGGCTGGGTGAAAAGATCACCGACAAAGGTATCGGCAATGGCATATCACTGATCATCATGGTGGGTATCATCGCTTCGTTACCGGGCTCGATTGTTGAAGAGTTTAAATCGCGCTTTATTAATGGCGGCGGCGGCCCGATCCTGTTCATTGTTGAAATGGTAGCCTTAATGGCGGTTGTTATGTTCACTATCCTGATCGTTCAGGGTACACGCAAAATCGCCGTTCAGTATGCTAAACGTATCGTTGGTAACAAGCAATATGGCGGTGTACGTCAGTATATTCCGCTAAAGGTTACCGCTGCCGGTGTAATGCCGATCATTTTTGCCCAGGCATTAATGTTTATTCCGGCAACCATCGGTTCGTTTTGGCCAAAGGTAGCATCAAGCAGCATCGTTATTGCCTTATCAAATTATACAACATGGCAGCACAATGTGTTATTCGCGATATTGATCATCCTGTTTACCTTCTTCTATACCGCTATTACGGTTAACCCTAACCAAATGGCCGATGATATGAAGAAGAACGGCGGCTTTATCCCGGGTGTTAAACCTGGCCAGGCAACATCAAGCTTTATCGACGGTGTAATTTCAAAGATCACTTTACCGGGATCTATTTTCCTGGCTATCGTGGCTATTATACCGGCATTAGCCAGCATGGTGCATATCAACAGCCAGTTCGCGCGTTTCTTCGGTGGTACCTCTCTGATCATCCTTGTGGGTGTGGTGCTGGATACCCTGCAGCAAATCGAAAGCCACTTACTGATGCGCCATTACGATGGTTTGATGAAAACAGGTAGAATTAAAGGCCGTACCGCAGTTCCAACTGCAGCCGGTACTACTCCGCCTGCTATCTAAAAAAGAAAGGTACTATAAACTAATGCCAAAGATCCATTATAAGTCTGTCGAAGAGATAGAACTGATAAGAGAAAGTTCTTTGCTGGTTTCAAAAACACTGGGCGAAATTGCTAAGGTGATTGCGCCCGGTGTTAAAACAATAGAGCTGAACAAGCTGGCAGAAACCTTTATCCGTGATAACGGCGGGGTTCCTGCCTTTCTTAATTACAGCGGTTTCCCTTATTCGTTATGCATTTCGCTGAATGACCAGGTAGTGCATGGCTTTCCCGGTGAATACGCGTTGAAAGAAGGCGACCTGATATCGGTTGACTGTGGCGTGGTGCTTAACAAGTACTACGGCGATTCGGCTTATACCTTTGCCGTTGGCGAAGTGAGCGAAGTTGCGCAGAAACTGATGAAGGTTACAAAGGAATGCCTTGCCCGTGGTGTAGAGAAGGCCGTAACAGGCCAGCGCATAGGCGATATTGGATATGCTGTACAGGAACATGCCGAGAGCAATGGCTTTGGCGTAGTAAAAGAACTGGTTGGCCATGGTGTAGGTTTACGTCTGCACGAAAAGCCCGAGGTGCCTAACTATGGCAAACGCGGCAGCGGCATTAAACTGGAAGAGGGTATGGTGATAGCCATTGAACCAATGATAAACGCCGGCCGTGCCGGTGTGAAGTTTTGGGATGATGGATGGACCGTATCTACCGTAGATGGTAAACCATCGGCACATTATGAGCATACGGTAGCTGTGAAAAAGGGAAAGGTAGATGTGCTTTCCACGTTTTCGTATATTGACGAAGTTTTAAATAAAAAATAATAAAAAGTTAAATTATTTTATTTAATTTTGCGTCCCGCTTTGGAAGGCGGATAATAGAGTAATAATCAGTAATATATGGCTAAACAGTCCTCGATCGAGCAAGACGGAACAATAAGAGAAGCATTATCTAATGCGATGTTTAGGGTTGAGTTAGAGAACGGGCATGAAATTATAGCGCACATATCAGGCAAAATGCGGATGCACTACATCAAAATTTTACCTGGTGATAAAGTGAAGCTGGAAATGAGCCCGTATGATCTGACCAAAGGCAGAATAACCTACAGGTACAAATAATATATATTAAACAAGAGATGAAAGTTAGAGCATCCATTAAAAAACGCAGTGCTGATTGCAAGATCATCCGTCGCAACGGTAAACTCTATGTGATCAACAAAAAGAACCCTAAATTCAAACAGCGTCAGGGTTAATTAAACAACATTGTAACGATTCGTACAACGGTAGCCGCCGTTCGGTCGTTAACTTAAAAAACAATTTATAAATATGGCAAGGATTGCAGGTATTGATTTACCAAAGAATAAAAGAGGCGAAATAGGTTTGACATACATTTACGGTATCGGTCACACCACAGCTAAAAACATTTTAAACCAGGCTGGTATCGACCTTAACACTAAAGTACAGGACTGGACAGACGAGCAGTTGACCGCTATCCGTACTATCATCAATGATCAGGTTAAAGTTGAAGGCGCTTTGCGTTCAGAAGTTCAGCTTAACATCAAACGTTTAATGGATATTGGTTGCTACCGTGGTACCCGTCACCGTAAAGGTTTACCGTTACGTGGCCAGCGCACCAAAAACAACTCACGTACCCGTAAAGGTAAACGTAAGACAGTTGCTAACAAGAAAAAAGCTACTAAATAATAAGTGATTAGTGGATAGTGAGCAGTGATTAGTTCTTTGCTCACTATTTCATTAGGAATAAAAAAAATAACAAGTTACGGGTCCAGGTTGGTATAACCGAGAAATCCCTAACGTAAAAAGTAAAAAAGAAAATGGCTAAAGCTAAAAAAGTAACCAAAAAGCGTATAGTAGTTGTTGAGCCTATAGGCCAGGCACACATTAACGCTACCTTTAACAACATCATCATCACTTTAACCAACAACCAGGGTCAGGCAATTTCATGGTCTTCGGCTGGTAAAATGGGCTTCAAAGGTTCTAAAAAGAACACGCCTTACGCGGCCGGCCAGGCAGCGTCAGATTGCGGCAAAGTTGCTTACGATCTGGGTTTACGCAAGGTTGAGGTATTTGTAAAAGGTCCAGGTTCAGGCCGCGAGTCGGCTATCCGTACCCTGCAAACTGCAGGTATCGAGGTTACTACCATTAAGGACATCACCCCGCTGCCGCACAACGGCTGCCGTCCAGCAAAACGCAGAAGAGTTTAATTCACTAATTTTTAAAGCTAAGAGTCGGTGGCTGCGGGCCGCCTGATACTTTAAAAGACAACTAAAATGGCAAGATACACAGGTCCAAAATCAAAGATCGCGCGTAAATTCCGTGAGCCAATCTTCGGCCCGGATAAAGCGTTAGAAAGAAAAAATTATCCTCCCGGCATGCACGGCCCATCGAAAAGGAGAGGTAAAGAGTCGGAATATTCAACTCAGTTGAAAGAGAAACAAAAGGTTAAATACACTTACGGTGTATTAGAGCGTCAGTTCGAGAACCTGTTTCACCGTGCTTCTGCTAAAGAAGGCATCACCGGCGAAAACCTGCTGAAGCTTTTAGAAGCCCGTTTAGATAACGTAGTATACCGTTTAGGTATCGCCCCAACCCGTTCTGGCGCACGTCAGCTGGTTGGCCACAAGCACATCACTGTTAATGGTGAGGTTGTGAACATTGCTTCATACACTGTTAAGCCAGGCGACGTGATCGCGGTACGTGAAAAATCAAAGAGCCTTGAGGCTATTACCGCTTCGGTAGCTGGCCGCAGGATTAGCAAGTATAACTGGTTTGAGTGGGACGCTAATGCCTTAACAGGTAAATTGCTTAACTACCCTAACCGCGATGAGATCCCTGAGAATATCAAGGAGAACCTGATCGTCGAGTTGTACTCTAAATAATAAAATTTAGATTTGAGATATGAGGTTAGCGATATAGGAAATGATGAATTTCTTATGTCGCTAACTGCATATCTCAAACCTGTTTAAATAAATTAACAAACAAATTAACAAGGATATAAATGGCAATATTAGCATTTCAAAAACCAGACAAGGTTATCATGCAGAAGTCGACCGACTTTGAGGGCACGTTTGAATTTCGTCCGTTAGAACCAGGCTTCGGGGTAACTATTGGTAATGCTTTACGTCGTATCTTACTTTCATCGCTTGAAGGTTATGCGATCACTTCTGTTCGTTTTTCAGGTGTTACGCATGAGTTCTCTACCATCAAAGGTGTGGTGGAAGACGTTACCGAGATCATCCTGAACCTGAAGCAAGTTCGCTTGAAAAAAACAGGCGAATCGGGCGATACCGAAAAGATATTTGTAATTATCAACGGCCAGGATGCCTTCAAGGCTGGTGATATCACCAAATTCTCGAACAACTTTACTATTTTAAATCCCGACCTGGTGATCTGCAACATGGATTCATCAGTTACCCTGGAAATTGAATTAACGGTTAATAAAGGCCGTGGTTACATTGCCAGCGAGGAAAATAAAAACCCTGACGCGGCTGTAGGCGTAATCGCTATCGATTCGATCTACACCCCGATGAAGAACGTAAAATACACTATCGAAAACTATCGTGTAGAGCAAAAAACCGACTATGAAAAATTAGTACTGGATATTGCTACCGATGGTTCGATACACCCTGAAGATGCGCTGAAGGAAGCAGCTAAGATCCTGATCCAGCACTTTATGCTGTTCAGCGATGAGAACATGATGCTGGAAGCACAGGCTAAAGAAGAGACCAAAGAGGTTGATGAAGAGATCCTGCACATGCGCAAGATCCTGAAAACTGAACTGGTTGACCTTGATCTATCGGTACGTGCCCTTAACTGCCTTAAAGCTGCCGACATCCGCAGCCTGGCCGACCTGGTATCGTACGATGTTGCCGACATGCTGAAATTCCGCAACTTCGGTAAAAAATCACTGACTGAGATCCAGGACCTGGTTAAATCAAAAGGCTTATCTTTTGGTATGAACCTGTCTAAATTTAAGTTAGACGAGGAATAAAAATTAGTGAATAGAGGTTAGAGATTAGTTAAATAGTCTTTAACCTCTTTTCATTTATAATAACCGGGTTAGGATTAGATTTAGTGACTAATCTCTAACCTCTAATTAACTGATCACTAAAATCGCGTAATTCCGCGGGCTTGACTAAAAAGCCGCCCAACGGTATGCACGTGCCACAAACAACAAAACAATGAGACACGGAAAAAAAGTTAACCATTTAGGCCGTACCGACAGCCATCGCAAGGCGATGATGAGCAACATGGCTACCTCACTGATACTGCACAAGCGTATCACCACCACATTGGCAAAAGCAAAAGCACTGCGTGTGTATGTTGAGCCTTTGATCACCAAATCTAAAAACGATACTACTCACTCACGCCGTACCGTATTTAGCTACCTGCAGGATAAAGATGCTGTAAGCATCCTGTTCCGCGAGATCGCTGAAAAAGTGGCTAACCGCCCGGGTGGTTACACCCGTATCATCAAAATGGAAAACCGTTTAGGTGATAACGCCGAGATGGCCCTGATCGAGTTAGTAGACTATAACACGGTTTACACTAAAGGTGAAGCTGCTGTTGCTAAAAAATCAACCCGCCGTCGTGGTTCGGGCAAAGGCAAAGTTGCTGCAACCGAAGTTAAAGCTGAGCCAGTTGCTGAAGCTGTAGAAGTGAAAGAAGAGCCGGTAGCAGAAGCTGCACCAGCTGTTGAAGAAGCTCCTGAAGCACCAGCCGCTAACGAAGAAAACGCAGAAAAAGGCGAATAATTAGTATTCAGCTTTTTAAGCAATAGAAAGCCCCGACCAATTTGGTTGGGGCTTTTTGTTTCTACCATACCCAATTCCCGTCCTTATCCCTGATATACACCTCAATATTACCATCGCTGCAATTAGGCCCGCATATATTGCTGCGGTTTATTAATACAATATGCTTGTTGCGACTAAAAACCGGCAACGAGATATAAGTATATGGATAGGCCTGGCTGCCTGGCTTGCGCCAGTTATTGCCCTGCAACAGCGTAGTATCTAAGCGCGTGGGCATATTTTTTTGATGCAGCTGTAGCTTAATGTACTCGATATCTTTTTTGGTAAACCGGCGCTCGGGAAACGATAACGATTCGGTATTGGTTATTTTATAATTAGGCCGCTCCAGTTGTTGGATCGAATCGGACAGATTGGGGATATTATATTTTTTCAGATACCAGCGCAAAAAATCATACTTATCCTTTTGAGTAGGTAAGGCTTGTGCAGCTGCAGTAGCCGAAACGCAAAAGAGTAAACCAAGTAGGGGAGCGATGTATTTATTATTTAACACATATAAATATACGTTAAATATTATTTATCTAATAGGAAATATTCTTATAAGTTTTAGTGGGAGCTTAAATAACGGCATTGTTAATTTATCAAGTGGCGCGAAAGGTTTAATTCATGATTTTTTGAAAAGCAATTGCAGTGCTCCGGTTAGTGTTTGTTCCTGCTATTCATTACAAGTCCTCGCTTTCCCCCGCTCTGGTTGTTTGCGCGCTCCGGGCTTTCCATTTCTATCAGGTTTATAACTGAATGTTTCTGAAATAAAGATAAGACTTACGAAGTTGCTGAAACTTCGTAAGTCTTAACAGTAACCCGCTATGCCGGCTGTAGTTGCTTCTCCAATCGATAGGTAAGGTACCCAAACTCGTCGGCCACCTGCACGAAACCATTTTTGGTCAGCAGATTTTTCGACGCGGTATTACCATCATAAGTGTGCGCGATAAGGCAATGCACATCATCATGCCCAAACACCCAGTTGGTGATGGCTTGTAACGCTTCCGAAGCATAACCACGCTGATGATATTGCTTATCTATCATGTAGCCGGTCTCCGCTTCGCCATTAACAGGCGAACCGGCTAAACCGATGCCGCCAATGGCGATGTTGTCGCTTTTCAGGATGATCTCCCAGTTGGTGTACCATTGGTATAGTTCGGGGTACTCCCGCGTTTTTGGCAGCCAGAAATTGATCATGGCATCCTCGTATTCAGCCTCAAAAAGCTCGTCCACCTGCATGGCCGAAATATTTAAACCCAGCGAACGCTCCATCGCGGCGCGGTTGGTGTGCGATAATTGTAATAAATGATAAGGCAGCGGTATCAGCTTTAACCTTTCAGTCTCGATAAAAAACATTGGAAACAGTAAAATTGAATAACAAATAAGAACCCTGCTCCCGGTTTATGCGGGAGGAAATTTTAGCCTTGAAGTAAAAGGCTTTTGTTATGCAATGATCGACATCATGATCTGTCGCTTTAAGGTTTTATAAGATGTATTAGTTTCTATGCTGCAAATATGCGGGTTTAGTTTCGAATTACATAATATTTGATCGCTCGCTTCAGGGGATTCAAACAACCGCTAAATTCTAAATCCTTCCTTTGTGTCCGAATGCAAAACATTTAAAACCTCTGTGCCCTTTGTGTCAGCCAGTCAGGACATTCTTTGTGCCCTTTGTGGTTAAATCAATACTAAACTCCCGCAGCCAGTTTACAACAATACAACCCACCAATTCATCTACCAACCCCCAAATCTGGTAGACGAAACCCCGCTTTTAGTATATCAAAGCCCGAAAACCACCCATAAATGCCTCATTTTGATAAAATAGCGCATTTAGAGGGTTTGGTCGAGTTATATCCCAAGGTGGTCTATTACATATTTTCAACCCAGATATTCTTTGTTGTTTTGGTCATTGAAACAAACGAACAACAATTAATAATCACACTTAAAAAATAAAAATATCATGAAAGCTCTAATCAAATCATCAGCCATAGTAGCCGTATTAGCCTTATTAAGCAGCGCCGTTTTCGCAGCCGAAAACCCAACAAAAAAAGCAGAACCAGCAGCAGCTAAAAAAGACGTAGTGGTATTCACCGCCCTGGCACAGGATAAAGGTGTAGGCGTGATCATCCACAAGGCCGATGTCAGCAAAACATCAGTAGCTATTTACGATGCTGAAGGCAATGTGGTAATGAAAGATATCCAGGCCAAAAATGGTAACGATGTGCTGAAAGGTTATGTATTAAGCGCTTTGGAAAATGGTAAATACACCATCAAGGTAACTTCAAACAACGAAGTAACCAAACGGGTAGTAAATGTTTACAACGACGAGAATAACCAGAAAGCCTTCCTTTTCGAGTTATAATCTCACTTTCTCTCTCTGAAAAATTTAGTAATAGGATCAGATAAATAGTTAAGTTTAGTTAAATGGAAAAAATCCCGCGCAAGGCGGGATTTTTTGTTTCTAAACACTTTCGCCGGCAGCGATGGGTATCAAACCCATCGCTATAGTGTAAAGAAAGCACTGCCTGATCAACCTAAACCCGATAGAGCGGATACCGGCCTTGTGGCTAACGCCTGTGCAGTATTAGCGATAGCGGGGCTACCGACCGCCATGTGCTGCTACCGGTCATTTTCTTATTATCAATCATCTGCATATTTGCACATTCACGCATGTGTACATCCGTCATTCTGCCAACCTGTCACCACAATCCGGCGTATTCCTGACGAAACCGTCACCAAAAAAATGCCATACACCCCTTTTTTCTGCCAAAACTGTCTTGGCACACGGCTTGTTATAATGGCAGTGTTAAGGATATAATTAATAAAGGAAAAATCAATCAATATATGTCTAAAATCATTGGAATCGACTTAGGAACAACCAACTCCTGCGTGGCAGTAATGGAAGGTAACGAACCTGTAGTTATTGCTAACAGCGAGGGCAAAAGGACAACCCCATCTGTTGTGGCTTTTGTAGATAATGGCGAGCGTAAAGTGGGCGACCCTGCCAAACGCCAGGCTATTACCAACCCAACCAAAACCATCTATTCAATTAAACGCTTTATGGGTAACCAATTTAACGAGGTTACTAAAGAAGCAGAGCGCGTACCTTACAAAGTGGTTAAAGGTGACAACAACACCCCACGTGTAGAGATAGGCGACCGTAAATATACCCCTCAGGAAATTTCGGCCATGATCCTTCAGAAAATGAAGAAAACTGCCGAAGATTTCTTAGGTCAGGAAGTTACCGAAGCGGTTATTACCGTACCGGCTTACTTTAACGACGCGCAACGCCAGGCTACCAAAGAAGCCGGTGAAATTGCAGGCTTAAACGTTAAACGTATCATCAACGAGCCTACTGCCGCTGCCTTAGCTTATGGCCTGGATAAAGCGCACAAGGACATGAAGATCGTTGTGTTCGACTGCGGTGGTGGTACACATGACGTATCTGTACTGGAATTAGGTGATGGCATCTTCGAAGTAAAATCAACCGATGGTGATACTCACCTTGGTGGCGACGACTTTGACCAGGTAATTATCGACTGGCTGGCCGACGAGTTCAAGAACGACGAAGGCATCGACCTGCGTAAAGACCCAATGGCACTACAGCGCTTAAAAGAAGCTGCTGAGAAAGCTAAGATCGAACTTTCGAGCACTACCCAGAGCGAGATCAACCTGCCATACGTTACCGCTGTTGACGGCATGCCAAAGCACTTAGTTAAGAGCTTAACCCGTGCTAAATTTGAGCAACTGGCCGATAGCCTGATCAAACGTACGATTGAGCCTTGCAAAACCGCTTTGAAAAACGCCGGTTACAGCACTTCAGATATCGACGAGATCATCCTGGTAGGTGGTTCAACCCGTATCCCTGCTATACAGGAAGCTGTGCAGAAATTCTTCGGTAAATCACCATCAAAAGGTGTAAACCCTGACGAGGTGGTAGCCATCGGTGCTGCTATCCAGGGTGGTGTATTAACCGGCGAAGTGAAAGACGTGTTACTGTTAGACGTTACCCCATTATCTTTGGGTATCGAAACCATGGGTGGTGTAATGACCAAACTGATCGAAGCTAACACTACCATCCCGACCAAAAAATCGGAAACTTTCTCTACCGCTTCGGACAGCCAGCCATCTGTAGAGATCCACATTTTGCAGGGCGAGCGCCCAATGGCATCGGCAAACCGTACCATAGGCCGTTTCCACCTGGATGGTATACCACCGGCACCACGCGGCGTACCGCAGATCGAAGTAACTTTCGATATCGATGCCAACGGTATCCTGCACGTATCGGCTAAAGATAAAGCTACCGGCAAAGAGCAGAAGATCCGTATCGAGGCTTCTTCGGGCTTAACCGATGCCGAGATCAAGAAGATGAAAGACGAAGCTGAAGCTAATGCCGAAGCAGATCGTTTGGAAAAAGAGAAAGTTGAAAAACTGAACTCGGCCGACGCCCTGATCTTCAGCACCGAAAAACAGCTGAAAGAGTATGGTGATAAGATCCCTGCCGATAAAAAATCTTCTATCGAAGACGGTTTGAAAAAACTGAAAGACGCTTATGCAGCTAAAGATCTGGACACTATTGAAAGCGCCCAGACCGAACTGAACGCCGCATGGCAGGCAGCTTCTGAAGATATGTACAAAGCATCGGCCGAAGGCGCGCAGCCAGGCCCTGATGCAGGTGCAGGTCCACAAGGTGGTGGCCAGCAAGGCAACGCCGATAGCGTAACCGATGTTGATTTTGAAGAAGTAAAATAAGCAGATCAATATATATCATGAAAGCCCCGGTGAGTTTATCGCCGGGGCTTTTTGTTTTTAGCTTCACCTTGTCCTCTCCGAAGGAGAGGGATTTCGTTACCGGACAGCAAAACAGCTTCCGGGCGAAAGCGGGCAGAACAATGGTGGCCTGTGGGAGGAAAAGGGCATTAGCTTGATGCCTGGAGCGATGGATAAGCGGGCGCGCAGCAGGGGCATCAAGGTCCGGCCCTGTGGTTCTGCCCGGTTTGCAGGGCAAAGGCCTTGTGCAGCGAAGAAAGCATTTTTGCTGTCTTGATTTTTGGTTCTTTTTATCAAGAAAAAGAACAAATATAGATGGCGTTGCCTCCGGCCCGGGCTATCCGTTCCAAGTCCTCGCCGCTGGCCCGCGCTCAGCCCGGCGGCGGCTGTGGGCTTTCCACTACTATCCCTAACGCGGTTTTGGCGCTAACCAATCATTTGCATATCTGCATATTCGCACATCTGCACATTTACCCCTATCTTTGCCCGCATGAACGCAAAATCGCCCAAAGAATCATATACTATAATGAACGAACTGGTACTGCCCAACGATACCAACACACTGAACAACCTGATGGGTGGGCGCCTTTTACATTGGATGGACATTGCCGCGGCCATATCGGGCCAGAAACATTGCAACCGTACGGTAGTAACCGCCTCGGTAGATAACGTATCGTTTAAGCAACCCATTAAACTGGGCGATGTGGTAAGCATTGAAGCTAAGGTAACCCGCTCGTTCAATACCTCGGTAGAGGTACGTTTGGATGTTTGGGCGCAAAATATCCCATCGGGCACGAGGGTGAAAAGTAACGAGGCTTATTACACCTTTGTTGCCCTTGATGCCGAAGGCAAGACAGTCCCCGTACCCGAACTGCAGCCCGAAACCGAAGACGAAGTAAGCCTGTACGAAGGAGCCCTGCGCCGCCGCCAGCTTCGCCTGATATTAGGCGGCAAAATGAATCCTGATGACGCTACGGAATTGAAGGCATTGTTCTTCGCGGCTAAGCAATAGTGGCAATTTAACCACAAAGGGCACTAAGAAATTTCAAATACTTAGCACAAAGATCACAAAGTTTTTACTTAATATCTGGTCACAAAGGCTTTGTCAACTTTGTGAAAAACTCTTTGTGTACTTTGTGGTTAAATCATCAGCAACCCGTAAATGAACTCCAAGATCAAACTCATTAAAGGCGATATCACCAAACAACATGTTGATGCTGTAGTAAATGCCGCCAACAGCAGCCTGATGGGCGGGGGAGGTGTTGACGGCGCTATCCATCGTGCCGGCGGCAAGCAGATACTGGATGACTGTATGGATATTATTAACCGCCAGGGCCGCTGCAAAACCGGAGAGGCGGTTATTACCACCGGCGGCAAACTGCCCGCCCGCTATGTGATCCACACTGTTGGCCCTGTTTGGAACGGCGGCCACAAGAACGAACCTGAACTACTGGCCAACTGCTACCGCAACAGCCTGCAGCTTGCGGTTGACAAAGGCATCAAAACCATCGCATTCCCCAATATCAGCACAGGTATTTACCATTATCCCAAGGCAGAAGCTGCCCAGGTAGCCATAAATGCGGTTAACAATTTTTTAAAAGATAATGACAGTATTGCTGAAGTAACGTTTGTTTGTTTTGATGAGGAGAATTTTGCGTTGTATAAAGATTTGCTTGGGTAATATTTATAAAGTCGATTTAACCACAGAGTTCACGGAGATTTTCACAGAGAACACAGAGATCTTACTGGACAAACTCTGTGTCCTCCGTGTTTTATCTCTGTGACCTCTGTGGTTAAAATTATCTCAAATGGCATCAAAGTTTAAATATCCTATCCATCAACACCCACTTTTCCCCCGGTTTGGCGCCGGGGATAGCCTGCTGATACTTCCACATTAGTTGCTCCCATTCATCAACTTTAAGATTGCCGGCATCCATGGCGCCCTTACGCTCGAAGCTGAAGGTATCATCCACTTCCATTATCATAAACAGGCGGTTACCAAAGCGGTAGATCTCCATATCTGTAATGCCCGATGTGGTGATGCTGGCCTTAATTTCGGGCCAGACGTTTTGGTGGTAGGCTTCGTATTCGGCAATCAGCGTTGGGTCGTTAACCAGGTCGAGGGCTAAGCAATATCTTTTCATAGGATAGGGTCGGGGGTATTGGCAACTTCTTTTTGGGTGGTTTTATAGCCGATAAGGCCAAACAGCATCACCACGGCAAAGCATACCAGTGGCACAATGTAACCGTATTGAATGTTATCGGTTTTATCGGTAATATAACCAAATACAGGCGGCAGGATAGCGCCGCCAACTATCGACATCACGATCAAACTGCTGCCATATTCTGTATCGCCACCCAAATTATGGATCCCCAGCGAGAAGATGGTAGGGAACATGATAGACATAAAGAACGCGATAGCGATAACACAATAAACCGGCGTAGTGCCGTGGCTGTTCATGGCCACAATGCAAAGCAGCACGTTAATAGCGGCATAAATGGCCAGCAGGGTGTTGGGCTTTAAATACTTCATAATAAAAGTACCCACAAAGCGGCCAACCATAAACATCAGTCCGGCGGCAGACAGGTAATACGAGTAATAAGTAGTGGCCGATGATTCGCTCACCACGTGGAAGAATACGAATATCTTTTCCATTATCGTCACCAGCAGATCTTTCGGTGTGCCTGCCGGGATGGTTTTGGATGCGAACAGGATAAAAAAGCTAAATACGCAAACCTGCGCGCCAACGTAAAAAAACTGCGCGGCAACACCCCAGCTCAGGTGTTTATGCTTAAAGGCGTGGAATAAGCTCTTGCTGCTGGCCTCCTGGTTATCATCCTTAATTTCGGGCAGTTTGGTAAAGTAAAAGGCGGCAGCTATCAGCAACAGGATGATTGCCAATATCATATACGGCATTTTTACGGTGGATGCTTCGGATGCTAAGGTTGCCTTGCGTACGGCTTCGGTCATGTGGCTTAATTGTTCATCGGTCGCACCCCTGGTCAGTATCAGGTTGGCGCCAACAATCGGGGCCATAAACGCCGCGAAGCCATTGAACGATTGCGAAAAGTTAAGGCGTTGGGTAGCCGTTTCCGGATCGCCCAGTAACGAAGCGTAAGGGTTGGCGGCGGTTTCCAAAATGGTCAACCCGCAGGCGATAATAAACAGCGCGCCCAAAAAGAAGATGTATTGCTGTGTATTGGCAGCCGGTATAAACAGGAACGAACCCAGCGCGAATAGCAGCAAACCGGTAATAATGCCCGATTTATAACCATAATTGCGCATAATGGCGCCGGCCGGCAAGGCCATCACAAAATAGGCCACAAACACGGCCGAATCGACCAACGAAGCCTGTAAGGTAGTCAGCGTGAACGAGCGCTTTAAATGTGGGATCAGTATCGGGTCGAGGTTATGAGCAAAGCCCCATAAAAAAAACAGGGACGTGATGAGAATGAACGCGAAGCGGTACGACTTGTTGGTTAACGATGCCATTGATACAGGTTTACAATTTTGGTTTATAAATGCGGACGCAAGTAAATAAAGTTTAAGTATAAGCTTATTAAGCCTTTTATCAAAACAGTAAGCTTTATTGGCAGGGATGGCTTAGGTGGTTATTTAACCACAAAGGTTTTTTCACAAAGGCCACAAAGCCTTAATATCTAATAAATGAGTTATAAAAGCTTTGTGAATCTTTGTGCTAATTGACATGATATTTCTTTGTGAACTTTGTGGTTAACCTACGCATGCTAATAAAATTGATAACATTGCTCATCCATCTCACCAAAACAATTTAATTTAAATCAATCTTTATCATTAGTAAACTCTCTTATGTTTACCAAACTGCACCAACCATGCGGTATTTATTTAACCAATATTTAAACCATTGCTTATAATACATGTCAAACAAGCTTAATTAACCTTTATCCCGTCCTTTTATTTATGAATTTATTGAAATACCCCGTTCTTAAATCATTGAGCATCATTTTGTTGCTCGGCCTTTCGCTTTTTGCCAAAGCGCAAACCCCGCAAAGTGGCATTAAAGATGTAATGGCCAAAATAGATAGCTTCAACTATCATATGCCTGCCGAAAAACTGTATATGCAGTTTGATAAACCCTATTACGCCGTTGGCGATACCATTTGGTTTAAAGCTTACCTGTTAAATGCCAACCTCAATTATTCGCCGCTGAGCAGCCGCCTTTATGTAGAGGTGCTGAACGATAGTAGTAAAGTGATCCGCCGTATGGCCTTCCAGATGGGGGTGGGGATTTCCTGGGGCAATATTTCGCTGGAGGGGATGCGCGAGGGTTCTATCAGCATCCGCGCTTATACCAACTGGCAACGCAACTTCGGGCAGGATTACTTTTTTACCCGCGCATTTTATATCTCTAATCCGCAAAAGCAAACCTGGCTGGTAGCGGCAAATAGCCAGCTATCCGATGCCAATAATATAAAAATGAACGTAAAGCTGAGCAGCCTGGATAACCAAACCACCGGCCTTAAGCAAATGCAAATGCGTGTGCTTGATGGTAAAAAGGTGCTGTTTAAAGGCAATGCCCAAACTACCGCTGAAGGCTTACTCGACCTGAATTTCCCGCTGCCCGATAAAACCCCGGTGAAGAACCTGGTACTGGTGGCGCAGGATAAAGCCGACCCGAAAAAGCAGGTGGCCATACCCGTAAACACCCGCCGTGCCAAGGATGTAGATGTGCAGTTTATGCCCGAAGGCGGCTATATGGTGGCAGGCCTGCCCGCGCACCTAGGTTTCAAAGCCATTGGCGATGATGGTAAGGGCGTAAACATCAGCGGCAAAATAGTGAACGCTGCAGGCGAAGAAGTGGTTACCCTGCAATCAGCCTATAAAGGCATCGGTACGGTCGATCTTGCCCCGCAGGCCGGTGATGTATATACCGCTAAACTTACTCTGCCCGGTGGCCAAACAAAGGATGTACCGTTGCCTGCTATTAAACCATCGGGTACCGAGATCAGGGTGCGCAACATTGCTACCCGCGATAGTATGGACGTATCGGTATTTATGAGCGCCGACCTGGTTAAACCGGGCAGCGCCTATTACCTGGTGGGCCAGGCCCGTGGCGTAGTTTGTTTCGGCGCCAGTATCCCTACCGCCCGTGCATTTGCGACGGTGCATGTGGCAAAAAGCTCGTTCCCTACAGGTATTGTGCACTTTACGCTGCTTAACGCCCAAAACCAGCCACTTAACGAGCGCCTGACCTATGTAGATCATCACGATAACCTGAAGATAGGTGTCAGTACCGCGCAAAGTACTTATGCCGCGCGCGACAGCATCCCGGTTAAAATATCGGTGCGCGATGCCGCCGGTAAACCCATCATTGGCAGCTTCTCTTTAGCGGTTACCGACGATACCCAGGTTAAGACCGATAGCGCCAATAATGATAATATTACATCGCGCTTCCTGTTAACATCCGATCTGAAAGGCTTTGTAGAAGATCCTGCCTACTACTTTACCGGCGATAAGAACGCCTGGCAGGCACTGGATGCCCTGCTGCTTACACAAGGTTGGATAGGCTACGACTGGAACCAGATCAAAGCCATCCCAAAACCAACGTTCCAACCCGAATATCAGTATACTGTTAACGGCCGGGTGGGTAACCTGCTCAATAAGCCTGTAGCCAATGCCCAGGTGGTGCTATTGGCAAGAGGCCGTTATAATTATATAAAAGATACCCTTACCAATGCCGAGGGCCGCTTTACTTTCCGCAATTTTCCATCGATAGATAGCGTAACCTTTGTGCTGGAAGCGCAGAATAAGCGCCATAAGGTTATTAACTCGGGTATTACGGTTGATGAAAACCTGGCACCCGATATCATTAAGGAAAATACGCCGCGCGCCACCCCATGGTATGTAAACAGCGACGCGGCCATGTTGAACTTCGTTAAAACCAACCCATCATACCATACCGAACTGGATAAGGCCCAATACGGCCCGCAGGGCAGGTTGCTGAAAACCGTTACCATACGCGACAGGGCCATGGTGAAAGGTTCGCAAAACCTGAACGGCGCCGGCGAAGCCGACCAGGTGATTGACGAGGAAACAATTGTAAATGCCAACAAAATGTCGCTGGCCGACCTGCTTGAGCAAAAAGTAACCGGCTTCCATACCGGTTATTTGAGCAAACCCGGCGGGGGCCGTGGTTCTGGCATACCAAAGGCCCCGCCCGAACTGATGTATATGCTGAAGGATAAAAAGGTAAGCTTTTCGTTCGATGGGGTTTACCTGAACCGTTTTTACCAGCCAATGGATACCGATGGCCCGGCCATGCCTAACGAGTTTTATAATTACGTGAAACAATACCTGGATTACTTTACCGCCGAGGATATTAAAGGCATCGAAGTAATGTATACCATGCGCCGTACCAACAACTATAATACGCAAAACCTTACACCCGAAGAACTGATGGCCGAAAGCCCTGCCGGGGCACGCGGCTCAGCTACAGCCTATATCGAGATCACTACCCGTGCGGGCAACGGGCCGTTTACCCAGCATGCTGCCGGTATTTACGTGTACAAGCCGCTAAAGAATACGCTGCCGGCCATATTTTACCGCCCGCGTTACCCGGTTAAAAACGCGCCCGCCAAATTTGCCGACCTGCGCTCTACCATCCACTGGGAACCCACTGTGGTAACCAACAAGGATGGCGAAGCAACCGTATCGTTCTACGCGGCCGATAAACCGGCTACCTATACCCTCACCCTCGAAGGTGGCGACCTGAAAGGCTCGGTAGGTTATCAAACACAAAAAATAACCATCGGCGGGAAATAGAAAGTGAATTTATGATATTGATAAAAAAGGCTGTATTGATGATCGATACGGCCTTTTTTATATGGTAATCAGCACCAATGCCCTAATGGCAGCGTAGCGAATGACTAATGACTAACTGGGGCGTTGCCTCCGGCCCGCGCTTTCCGCTCATACTGCACGGGGCCTTAGCCACAGGGCCGGTATCCGCTGCAATCGCTAACGCGGCCGGCCCACTAAAATTTGTCATTGCGAGCGATGGCGAAGCAATCCCATAGGATATTCAAACAGAACCTGCCTGTGAGATTATTAATGGTTTGTTTTTAAAGGGCATTAATGAGCTCCCGTTGGTCGGTTGTTCGCATCGCACCCAATTCACAAACCCCCACTACTCCTCGCAATGCCATGGTCCATAGCCTCCAATATCACCCCACAAGCCTCACGTATCTGCTCTTCAGTAATAATCAACGGTGGCGCTATGCGCATAGAGTTGCTACAATGTAAAAACCAATCGGTTATTACACCGTTGGCGATGCATCGGTCGATGATTTTTTTATTCGTATCGAAGTCGGCCAGTTCAATCGCCAGCATCAGCCCCTTACCACGTACCTCCTTAATAGCCGGGTGAACCAGTAACTGGCGGAATAACGCTTCTTTGGAAGCTACGGTATCTATCAAATTTTCATTCAGTAATACCTCAAGCGATGCCAGTCCGGCGGCGCAACATACCGGGTGCCCGCCAAAGGTGGTGATATGCCCCAGTATCGGGTTTTCCTTTAATGCCGACATTACTTCGTTAGATGCGATAAAGGCCCCCAGTGGCATACCGCCACCCAACGCCTTAGCCAGCAACAGAATATCGGGCACAATACCATAATGCTCAAACGCGAATAGTTTGCCGGTGCGGCCCATGGCAGCCTGTATTTCGTCTAACACCAGTAAGGTACCGGTTGCTTTGCAGCGTGCGCTCAAGGCCTGCATATATTCAACGTCGGCTACCCGGATGCCTGCCTCGCCCTGTACGGTTTCTACAAATACGCAGGCGGTTTCATTAGTGATGAGGTCCAGATCGGCAGGTTCATTAAAGCGGATAAAGCCAGTACCTGGCACTAACGGGCGGTAAGCCTGTTTGTACTCCTCGTTACCCATAATGCTTAATGCGCCCTGCGTACTGCCGTGGTACGATCCATAACAGGCCAGCACCTGGCTGCGGCCGGTATAACGCTTAGCCAGCTTCATCGCTCCCTCCACCGCCTCGGCCCCTGAGTTAACAAAGTAAACCGACTGCAAGTCATCAGGCAGCAGCGATACCAACTTTTCGGCAAACTTTACCTGCGGACTTTGCACGTATTCGCCGTAAACCATCAGGTGCAGGTATTTATCCAGCTGGGCTTTAATGGCATCAATTACATATGGATGCCCGTGCCCGGTATTACTCACGCCAATACCGGCGATCAGGTCGATGTAGGCTTTGCCATCCTTATCGTAAAGGTAAACACCCTCGGCCCGCTCAAACTCCAGCAGCAGGGGGAAGTTGGTGGTTTGAGCATTATTGGCTAAAAAAAGTTGACGATGGGTAAGCATGGGGCAAATTTAACCATGATTTTTGTCTGAACCATGATTTATCGGATTTTTAGGATAACAGGATTAAAGAATTTAAGCACAGAGAACACGGAGGTTTTCACAGAGCGCACAGAGATATACTTAAGCCAAATCTATTTTTCATTTGCAAAGCTCCGTGTCCTCTGTGATTCTTTCTCTGTGCGCTCTGTCAAATAACCAACTCTATCGCCCCAATAAAAACACCAACGGCACATCCAACCTTTTACCCCACGAGTTTTCAGAATGATCGGCCCCGGGATAGAATTTGCTTAAAAAGTTTTTGCCCTGTGTGTACCCTTTTGCCAGCATCAGCGAATCAGCTTGTTTTTGATAGGGCGCGTACAGCGCATCCAGCGTTTGGTCGCCGTGATCGAAGTAGATTTTATGGCTCCGTGCCGATGGCAGGTGTTTGCCGTACCATGCCATAAAGGCGACAGGAATGGGGTTATTGTCCAATGCGAATGTCCCCGGCCAATGGGTGGAAAGGCATACTGCGCCGCCAAATACCTTAGGATATTCGCAGAGAGCATACAGCGATATCAACCCACCCATGCTCGACCCGGCGATGAACGTATTTCCTTGATCTTTCAGCGTAGGGTAATGACTGTCGATATAGGGCTTCAGCTCCCTTACAATAAACTTCAGATAATCATCCGAATTTACCTTAGCCGACAGTAATTTACCCGCAGTGGAACCGATATCGTATAACGAATCCTGCACCTGGGCTGGCAGGCTTTCAAAGGGCTTTTGCGGGAAGTACTCGTGATGGCGGTCGGCATTACCATTCCAGATGCCGACTACAATGCAATCCTTTATCTTATGTTCGGCCAGCAGGCGGCCCATGGTTTCATCTACGCCCCACTCTTGCTTGTTCCACATGATAGCGGCATCAAAAAGGGCCATACCATCGTGCATGTATAATACGGCGTACTTTTTATTAATGCTGTAGCCATCGGGCAGCCAAATATCCACATTGCGGGCAGGGACAAATTTCGAAGGGAACTTTTCGATATGCTGGATGGTGCCGCTGCTTACTTTGGGCGTTTGGGCGAAGGTTATGGTGCTAACAAAAATAAGCAGGGCAAGCAGTTTGCGCATGGCTGTATGGATATGTTATGCAATATAAGCAGCGCTTAGCGCCCGGCAAGAGTTTAGTTTTAAATTGATACCCTTTTGTAGAATCTTATCGTAAAAAGCTTTCCAGACTTGTTTTAAGAAGTGCTTTTTGAGGAGCATTCCATATCAAAGAACGGGGAAATATCCAGCACCAGCACATACTTTATATTTAAAATAAGAAGGATTTTTAAAGGATTGCTTTTGCAGGATAGTACAATCGAATTGATTATACCGGGTGCAGGTAGCTACAATATACGAAAAATTGGGCGGAATGACAAGTTGAGATTTATGCTGTACATGCTCGTTTAACACAAGCGGGGACGTGGCTGTTGCACAACGAGCTTATTGCATTGATATTTTAAGATCATGGCTTGTAGCAAGCCATGATCAATTTTAAGTAATAATGTTTGCTATACTATAATCCGGCTTACCATAAAGCATTATTAATGCCTCCAAACTGGCGCGAGTATGCAGCGTTAGGTTGAGACGGGCGTACTCGTGCCTTTATGCCACCAATGGATCAACTAAAATTATATCGACCATACCTGGTAAACCATAATAATCGCGCGCGCTGCTATATAAATAATCCTGTGGTTTGTCAACAATGCCTGCCACTACCGGATTGTTATGTATATAATCCAGCTTTTGATGCAATATCCTGAAATCATATATTTCTATCGGGTGATTATCTTGTTGCCAAAGCTGGAAATTTATATTCTGGCTGTTCTTTCTGCCCGCTCTTTCCATCATCCATAACATCCATTCTCTGCGGCTTTCGCCAGGATGATTTTGTATAGCGGCTTTCAGCGCTATCGAAGTATGCTTTTTCATATCGCGCATAATATCTTCCAGCTTTGCGCCATTACTGCCTATAATCATATGTACATGGCTGGTCATGATACACCAGCCATATATTTCAAACCCTTTGTGGGTTTGGCAATATTTCCACGAGTTGAGCATGATATCTTTATAATCGTTTCGTATAAAAAGATCTATCCAGTTCACTACGGCAAAACTGATAAAGTATAGTTTCTCCTGGTCTCTGAATTTATACTTGACACTCATACTTGTTTAAAAATACAATAATTATATAAACAACAAAACCCGGCTTTTGCCGGGTCTTGTTGTTTGGTCTTACTGGTCAAGGCACGAGTACGCCCGTCTCAGTCCAACGCTGCATACTCGCGCCAGTTATGGGGCTTACCCTCCGGCGGCTGCGGGCTTTCCACTACTATCCCTATCGCGGAAAAGCTAAGACGCCAAAAGCCCCTAACCGGAAAGGTTACGGGTTTGAATAGTATTGTTGGCTAAGACACGAGTACACCTGCCTTAACCATCGCTGCATACTCGCGCCAGTTAGGGTGCTTGCTAGGCACGAATCAGCCCAATGCTGCATACTCGCGCCAGATAGGAGGACACACATGCATCAGCTTAGGCATCAATTAAGGAGTAATGGGAACTTGTTTCATTACATAAACAGAAAATCCAAAGTTTATAATAATAAAAGCTATAATACCAATAACAAACCATGTCCCCTTGTTATTCTTTTTTTGTGGAAATCGATCAAACTCATCAATATATTTTTTCCATCTTTTGTCGTGTATAAAGGCAAAATGATTTATTAAAAATATGACTAAAAGCGGAAGTAAAACTTGAAAGGAAAAGACACTCAAATGTCCGTTTCTACCTGTAAGGGGCATTAAATAAAAACCAATAGATGCTAATAAAAGAGCCTCTAACCAATCAATTGCAAATGCGGCCGTTAGGTCGTTGGGAAACAATGAGGGAGATGCTTCACCAAATTTATAAAATTTATAAAAAAGGTAATAATATGCTTTCTTTAAGTTCATTTCTATCTAATTATGGTTGACATATTATAGGACTTCCCCTCCGCTGGCGCACGCGTGCCTCAATCCCCTAAAAATACTATTTTTTTATTCTCCCCACTTTTCCGCATTTTTACCTCCGTCAAAAATCATCATCGAACATGAACCACTGGTTAGTAAAATCCGAACCTGTAAAATATAGCTGGGAGAAATTTAATAAAGACGGCCGCACCTTTTGGGATGGCGTGCGCAATTACCAGGCCCGCAACAACCTGCGCGAAATGAAGGAGGGCGACCTGGTGCTGTTTTACCACAGCAACGAGGGCAAGGCCGTGGTAGGCATTGCCAAAGTGGTGCGCGAATTTTACCAGGACCCCACCACTGAAGACCCGAACTGGGTTGTGGTCGATCTATCGCCCGTGCAAACCCTTAAAACCCCGGTAACGCTGGAAACGATAAAAGCCGACGGGCAACTGAAGAATGTTAGCCTGGTGCGCCAGGGCCGCCTCTCGGTAATGCCGTTGAAAGTGGAGGAGTTTGACCGGATATTGGAGTTGGGAAGTTAGTATAATTAAAGGATCGTCATCGCGAGCGATAGCGTGGCGATCCCCGAAATACAGAGCCGCTCTGCAAGTCGGGGATTGCCAAGTCGCTATCGCTCCTCGCAATGACGTTTATTGATAAACACATGCACTACAGAAAATTTAAAGATACCGACATAGCCGAGGTTGGCCTGGGCACCTGGCAATTAGGCAGCGCCGATTGGGGTGTTGTAGACGAAGAAGCGGCCTTTGGCATTTTGCAAGCTTACGTAAATGCCGGCGGCAATTTTATTGATACGGCCGATGTTTACGGCATGGGCGTGAGCGAAACCGTGATCGGTAAGTTTTTGAAGACCACCGATAAACAGATCCACGTGGCTACCAAGCTGGGTCGCCGGGGCGACGCGCCGAATGGTTGGCCGCAAAATTTTACTTACGATGCCATGCGCCGCGCGGTGGAAGATTCGCTGAAGCACCTGGATGTGCCGCATTTGTTTTTAGAGCAGTTGCACTGCATCCCTACCGAAGAGATGCGTGCAGGTAAAGTGTTTGATTACCTGCGCAAACTACAGTCGGAAGGGTTGATACAGCATTTTGGTGCCAGCGTGGAAACATCCGAAGAGGCGCTGATCTGCCTGGAACAGGAGGGGCTGTCATCGCTGCAGATCATCTTCAACCTGTTCCGCCAGCATGTGGCCGACGAAGTGTTTGCCAAAGCGGAAGAGAAGGGCGTAGGCATTATTGTCCGCGTGCCTTTAGCCAGTGGTCTGCTGACCGGCAGGTTCAATGCCGATACCCAATTTGCCGCTAAAGACCACCGCAACTATAACGCCAACGGCGAGGCCTTCAATGCCGGTGAAACTTTCTCGGGCATCGATTTTAAAGAAGGCGTAAAACTGGCCGAAGAGATAAAAACCCTGCTGCCCGACGAACGTACCGCCCAATGGGCCATCCGCTGGATACTGGACCACCCGGAAGTGACCACGGTGATCCCCGGCGCGTCGAAGATAAGCCAGGTAGATGGTAATGTGGCCGCGTCGGCATTGCCGGCCTTACCTGCTGAGACACACCGGGCTTTACGGGCTTTGTATGATGAGAAGATATTCAAGCAGATAAGAGGACATTTTTAACCGTGCCGCCGTTGTAGTCGGTTTGTCCCTGAAGTTTTATAGTTCTCTCTCTTGGGACTATCGTGTGGACACATCTTACCAACTTGTCATTTCGAACGAACCATGGGCAGGGTAGTGCGGTTGCGTGAGGAGAAATCTTGTACGTGCGACCGGCTTCATATATAAGATTTCTCACCCTTTCCTCGCTCTTGCCCTCCCGCTAAGGGTTCGAAATGACAAGTTGCTCTTATTTAGAGATGTGTCCACAACGATAGCTCTTGGGAGGGGCGCGCCGGGCAGTGTAGTGGCAGGGGTTTAGGCACAATGTGGTATCGCAGAAACCCCTCCCTTCACCCTCCCTATGGGAGGGGATCGCACTGCCCAACGCTTTTGTCCTTTTCACATGGTCTGTGGGGTACAGACCATTCTCCGCTTGTTTATCCGCTACATCTTAACCACTACTTATTGTAATTATTACACCAGGTTTCATAAAAGCTTCACCAACAAACTATATATTTACAAAACCAATTTATTAGCGCTGCAATAATTGCGAAACCTTAAGCCATGTTGCATCGTGCTAAAAATGCTTTTGTTAATATGCGATACCTGATACTATTGATTATTTGTTACCTGTTTGCCGTGAGCGTTGGTTATGCGCAGTCGCAAACATGTAACGGTAGTTTGGGCGACCCGATTGTGAATATTGATTTCTCTAACAGTAACCCTATCCCCAACCTAACCAATTATACGTATACTTCAGGTACCCCCAATGATGGTTACTATACCATTACAAAGTCTACAGCAGGCATGTTTGACTGGTGGGCCGCTACTGATCATACAGGAAACGGTTATATGATGGTGGTGAACGCCAACGTATCTAAAACAAACTATTTTTTTCAGCAAAAAATAACCGGCCTATGCCCCGGTACTACCTACGAATTTGCTGCATGGTTACTTAACATGGCAAAAACCGTGAAGACGGCTACCCCTAATATCACGTTTCAAATAACAGATGCATTAGGGAATCAGACCCTGATAAATACCGGCGATTTGCCACCCAGCATCAGCGCTAAGGACTGGAAACAGTACGGTATTTTGTTTACAACCCCTGCTGTAGGTGGCGATATTACATTGACAATGATCAATAATGGAGCAGGCGGCACAGGTAATGATATAGCGGTAGATGATATCACCTTTCGCCCCTGCGGGCCGGTTATTAGTTCAAGTTTCCCCGTATTATCATCACAAAATGCCAGCGGTTGTGCGGGTACAGCTCAAAGCTATAAAATGATTGCGCAGATACCGGCCGGCGGATACCCAAACCCCATGTACCAATGGCAGGTAAACAGTAATGGTACCTGGACAGATATAACCGGGGCAACCACTACAGATTACACGGCCAATTTTACCGCGGTTACAGCTGTAGCCGGCACATATCAATACCGCATGGCCAGCGCCAATGGGGGTAATATCACATCGCCAACGTGCAGGGTGGTGTCTAACGTGCTTACACTCACTATAAGCGATATACCATCTGTAAGCGCGCCGCCAAGCGTCTCCGTATGCGAAGGGCAGCCGTTCTCGCTTACCCTACGGTCAGGTTCCGACCCAAATAACACCTATACATGGACACGGTCCAAAGGTGGGTATAGTTCGTCCTCTGCTAATCTGTCTATCCCCAATGTGCAGTTAAGCGATGATGATACATATACAGTCACTGTAAAAAATGCCGCGGGTTGTACGGCCACCGCGTCAACCATCCTTAAGGTAAGTCCCAAAGTAACGGCATCGGTAAGTAATGCTAATTTTACCATCTGCGAGGGCGATAAGGCACAGTTATCAGCATCGGGCGGTACTACTTACTCCTGGTCGCCGGCAGTGGGTTTAGATAATCCTAATATAGCCAACCCTCAGGCTAATCCAACCAAAACCACAACTTATACGGTAACTGTTAGCAACGCGACGGCTTGCAGCGCTACAGCACAGGTAACCGTAAACGTTACCAATAAGCCGCAAATCAGCGCCGGCGCCGACCAAAAAATGACCGAGGGGCAAACCATCACGCTCAATGGCAGTGTTGACGCTAATGCCACCAGTTATTACTGGACACCATCTACCGGACTAAGCGACCCGAACGCGCTGCGCCCAACGGCGAGGCCCACCGAAGATATTACCTACACCCTGCACGCCACCAGCGGCGCCCCCTGCTATTTTGAAACGACAGCTGACGTATTTATCCGCGTTTACAAAAAGGTAGTAGTGCCCAATACTTTTACCCCTAATGGCGATGGCATTAACGATACCTGGAACATTGTTGCGCTGGAAACCTATCCCGAGTCGTATACGCAGGTGTTTAACCGCCTGGGCAGGGTAGTGTACCAAACGCATGGCTATGCCAAACAATGGGATGGCAGCACGGGTGGCGTCCCACTGCCCGAAGGCGTTTATTATTATAAAATTGATTTGAAGCCCGGCACCGTGCTATCGGGCTGGGTAGCGATTGTGAGGTGATGCCTAGGGGGCGATGTGCAAAATGTGCTTATATGCAGATGTGCAAATGAGGAAGTTATGCGAGAATTTTATCATCTGCATATTTGCACATTTTCGCATTTGCACATCGGGTTCCCCCTTTAGGGGGTTAGGGGGCTCAGATACCTATCCATCCTGTCCGGGTCAACCGCATCGTTCATAAAGCCGATGTGCATATCGGGGCGCACCAGTATGCTGCGATGCCGTCCCTTGCCAACCTCGAAGGCATCAAACACATGCTGGTTTTTTTCGGACGGGGGCAAATAATAAAAGTTGATGCTGCCGTTATAGGTTTGCGTAAGCCAGCGTGCAACTTTAAACAGGTCCTCTTCTATCAGCTTCCCTAAAATGATCAGCGTGAAGCCGGGTTTAAAGCACCATTGGTGCAGGTCGGTTTCTTCCTGTTTCTTCTCGTCGAAAATAGTGAGGCAGGGCAATCGGTCGCCGGCCTTTATTTTTTTGGCGTTGCTAAGGTGCAGGTTCAGCTTGCTGTCGCGATAGGTGATACCTGTTTGCGATACGGTAAGGAAAAAGAACTTGCGGATACGCTCCTTGCTCCACATAAAGTGCAGCAGCCGTGTCATGATATATTTTTTGAAGGTGCGCGACAGGATACCTTTAGACATGGCGAACTTAAAGGCGCTGTCGGTGGTTTTTAGCAGGCGTTTAGCTACCGGCATCCGTTCTTCGGGATAAGTATCCAACAGGTTGGCATTTGCTTTTTGGTTGATGACCATGGCCAGTTTCCAGGCCAGGTTGTAGGCATCCTGTAAACCAGTATTCATACCCTGCCCGCCAACCGGCGAGTGGATATGCGCCGCGTCGCCAATTAAAAAGCAGCGCCCCAGCCTGAAATTATCGGCCATGCGGTGATGCAGTTTATAGGTGATGAGCCAGCGGCATTCCTCAACCGATATCCCGCGACCGACTATAGCGCTTAAGGATGGCAGCACATCGTTCAATTCCAGTTCACTACCGTCTTCGTTCACCCCGTCAGGCAAATTGCCAATAATGCGGTAGTAGCCCTCCTGGGGCATGGGGAAGAATCCGGCCAGACCTTTTGTGGACAGGAAAACGCGGATCAGGTCGATATCGTAACGGTCGGCAAGCTTTCCGTCTATGAGGTAAAAGAGGCTTTTATAGGTATCCCCGTTAAAAGGTATGTTCAGCGATTTGCGTACCGGGCTATGCGCTCCATCCGCGCCGATCACCCAATCGGCGGTTAGGGTTTGGGTTTTGCCATTGGCTTCCAGCGTCGCGGTCGCCTTGTCGGTAGTTTGAGTGATGTGTGTCAGCGTGGTATCCCAGTAAACAGGGCAGCAATTCATTGTGAGGTAATCCAGCAGGGTACGCTCGTTGCTGCTTTGGGGGTACATCAGGATGAAGGGGTAGGGCGTAGTGCCGTCGCTTACACTGTCCATCAGCAGTTGCGCGCCGGGTTTGCCGTCATCGTAAAAAGTTATCCCTTTGGCAGGTTTACCATCCTTCAGTACCTTATCAACAATACCCATCTGCCGGTAGATCTCCATAGACCGCGCCTGAACAGCCAGCGCTTTACTATGGCTGGTCGGTCCCTGCCGGCTATCGATAATAACAGGTTGAATGCCATAGCGCAGCAACTGCGCGGCCATCATCAGGCCAGACGGGCCGGCGCCTGCAATTAAAACCGATGTATGTTGCCCGCTGATCTGCATGCTTTATCAGGGGTGGAAAAGTAAAAAGATGGTTGGTTTTTTATGCAGATCGGGTGTTTGCTTTTTCCAGGCGGCGATGCTTTGGGTTTTCACCATTTCATCGGCCGCGGTAAGGTTGCAGGCAATGCACAGGCGGGTGGCGGGTTTGCAGGTGCGCAAAATTTCTTCCAGCATGGGGTTGTTGCGGAAGGGGGTTTCTATAAATAGTTGCGTTTGCTTATGGCGCTCGGCCTGGTTTTCCAGTTCTTTCAGGCGGCGGGCACGATCGGCTTTGTCAATAGGCAGGTACCCATGAAAGGTAAAACTCTGCCCGTTAAAGCCCGATGCCATCAGCGCCAGTAAAATAGAACTTGGGCCTACCAACGGCACCACTTTTATGCCTTTGCGATGCGCTTCGGCTACTATTTCCGCGCCGGGGTCGGCTACGCCGGGGCAGCCGGCTTCGCTCATCAGGCCAACATCTTTACCCGCCAACAGACCTTTAAAAAAGTCGTTATCGTTTTTATCCCGGTTATGCTTACCATAATCGTGTATCAGCAATTCGCTTTGAGGCGTTTTCAGACCGGCTTCCTTCAGGAAGCGACGGGCGGTTTTTTCGTTTTCGACGATGTATTCGCTTATCTGATTGATGGTATCCACCAAATATGGCGTAAACGATTTGCCCGCGGCTTCATCGGCCAGTGGTACAGGGATGAGGTAGAGTGTTCCCGCGGGCATGGTTTAATTGTGCTGAAAGATATATACTGTAAACTGATTACCCGCAGGTGTAGAAACAACCGAATAATACTTAAATTGTATGGCCGATATTTCTGCCAGCCTGAAGGTATTACCGTCTACCGTGATGGTATTGTTTACTTTATCAACACTGTAATTGTAGGTGGATGTTGCCGCTTCGGCGCCGTTGCAATGTACCGTGCCATTGTCTACCAGCATGGTGCCATCCGTGTTAAAAGTATAGGTGTCGTCGGTATAACAGGCGCTTATGGGGGCATAGTTTATCGTGCCGCCTTTAGGGTTGGTAGCGGGATTAGCATCATTGCCGCTAATTATCCAGGCTTTTGTTGTAAGTAGGGCCACGTTAACCGAAGCGGTAGACGTATCTATCTCGTCGGCCTTTTTTTTACAGGATGCCAATACAAGTAAACTACAGGCAATAAATAAACAAAGCTTTTTCATCTACAAAATATAATAGCCCTCCCCATCGGGGAGGGTTGGGAAGGGTGTGTTATTTCAATTTCAATAAAGCGTCTTTTATGCGCGGTATCATCTGCTGGATATCCTGCAGCGAACTTGCACCCACCGAAGCCCTGAACCAGCACATACCCTCGTCGGTACCAAAAGCCGAGAAAGGCACTAAAGCCACTTTGGCTTCTTTGATGAGGTAAAAGTTCACATCTGCCGAATCTTTGATCACCGTTCCATCGGGCGTAGTTTTACCTGCATAATCAACCTTCACGGTTAGATAGATAGCGCCCATCGGTTCGATGGAATCGACATTTAAACCATCGGCCTTTAATTGCTGGAAGCCTTCGTGCAGGGCTGCCAGGCTTGCCTGTATTTTGGTCTTCAGGTCGCCAAGGTAAGCGTCAACCTGGTCATCATGACGCAGGTAATCGGCCATAGCTACCTGCTCGGCCTTAGGCGACCATGCACCCATGTGGCCTACAATAGCTTTCATGTTATCGATAATTTTGGCCGGACCGAAGCCCCAGCCTACGCGCACGCCGGTAGCGGCAAAGCATTTAGATGCGCCGTCAACAAAAATGGTTAAGTCGCGCAGTTCGGGGCGCAGCGTTACCGGGTTGTAATGCTGATGGGTACCAAAAGTTAATTGCGAATAGATCTGATCGTACAAAATGTACAGTGGTTTTTCGCCTGCGGCGCGGGTTTTGTTCTCGGCAATTACCAGATCGCATATTTCTTCCAGGTCTTTTTTGGTGAACATGGTACCGGTAGGGTTCAGCGGCGAGCACAGGGCCAGCAGCGTAGCACCTTTCAGGTGTGGGGCCAGCTCGGCAGCCGTAGGCATAAAGTTATTTTCGGGCGTGGTTTGCACAATGATGGCGTTGGCGCTGGTCAGGTCGCTGTAGTGGTTGTTGTTCCACGATGGTGCCGGGAATACCACGGTATCGCCGGGATCTACAATAGCCAGGAAGATAGAATAGATCAGCGGGCGTGAACCACCCGATATCAGGATCTCGTTTGCTTGATAAGTTAGGCCCAGGCGCTTTTGAAGGAACTCGCTTACGCTTTCACGCAGATCGAGCACTCCATCGGCAGGGGGATAGTTGGTTTGATTATGGCCATAAGCGCCCACAATACCGGCTTTCAGTTCGGCGGGGATAGGGTATAAATTCGAGTCGAAATCGCCGATGGTAAGGTTGGCAATGTTTTGCCCCTGTTTTTTCAATTCGTTGATCTCGCCGGCAATTTTTATAATTTCAGAACCGCGCAGGTTTTGCGCTAATTTAGATATGCTCATTATTTAAGGTGTTGTAAACTGGGGACAAATATAGTGATTAGTTGGTTGGTGGTTAACAGAATGGCTATTTAACCACAAAGGGCACAGAGGTTTTACACAAAGGGCACAAAGCCGGGCAGCGTTAGATAGTAGCGGATACCGGCCTGTGGCTAAGGCCAGTGCAGTATGAGCGGATAGCCCGGCCGCAGGCAACGCCCTAGCTATTCAATAATTTTGCATTATTGCTAATATCATTATTGAATTTTTTTCGCCAGACCTCTAAGGAGATAGCTGTTTCTTCCGCATGGTCATCAAATACAATCCAACATTTTGCTTCGTTGGATAACGATATTAACGTTTCAATTTCTCTTATAGTAATGATGTCATGGCCGTATTTTCTTTCACCATTGATAACAGCGTCCCATAAAACATATTCCAGATCCTGCGCCCAACCAGCAGCGTAGTATTTTTCTGAAATGTCACTCATGAGCTGAGCCAGTAACTCTTGCTTTATGGTCAGATCTTTTAACATACATTGATTATCTCTGTGTTCTTTGTGCTAATGAATTTGCTATTTCTTTGTGGCCTTTGTGGTTAAATTGCCATCACTACAACAAACTAAGGCGTTGTCACCGCCACCGGCAATATCTTACCATTGAAGAACCTTTGCCCGGTCAGCGCGAAATCGGCGATGTATTTGCCCATTTCGAAAGCCATTACCGGCGATTCGTAACCGGGGAAAGCCTGCTCCAGCATTTCGGTCTGCGCCGAACCTAAGGCCAGGCAGTTCACTTTGATCTTACGGTCGGCCAGTTCAAGGGCCAGGCATTCGGTAAGGGTATGCAAAGCCGCCTTACTGGCCGAATAGGCTGATAAGCCTGCAAACTTAGCACTGCCCTGGAAGGCTCCCATACTGCCAATGTTGACGATGTGGCTATCTTCGGCCATCAGCGGCAGGGTGCTTTGGATCATGCGCACATGCCCTATGTAATTGCTTTGCAGCATCTCTACAAAATCGGCCTCGTCCATATCGGCAAAAGGTTTATTGATGAGTACACCGGCGTTGTTGATCAGCACATCGACCTTGCCTTCAAAACGGGTTTGGATAAATTGCTGCAAACCGTGGTAATCGTCGTGAACAATGTCGAACACCAGCGGGTAAAGTACCGCGTCGGGATTTAACCCTAAGGCAATCTCCAATAATTTGGTCAGCTTATCCTGCGACCGTGCCAGGGCGATCACCTTGTGTTTGCCCGACAGGCATAATTCTAAAACGGCTTCGAAACCTACGCCACTGCTGGCGCCTGTGATGATGATGTTCATATAGTAAATGGGTCGATCAGTTCAACTTTACCACCTAACGATCTAAAATCATTAATGTTGTTAGTTAACAAGGGTAAGCCAGATACAACAGCTGTTGCATAGATAATGGCATCGGGAAGTTTGATCTTATGTTTAGAGCGGATCTTGATGGTCTCTTCGGCTATCGCATCAGATAACGGCACTACCGGGAGTGCATTACAAATATCAAGTAAGAAACCATGTTCGTTGGGGTCTTTGAAAGGATAGCCCAAAGATTCTATTTTAGTAATGACAGAAATAGCTGCCTTTTCGTTCAGAATGTATTCAAGGTTCAGTTCGGACTTCGACAGGTAGATCAATACATTCGTATCAAAGATCACGATCCCATTCCTTTCTTATTTCGCGCTGCCATTCAGATGGATCTTCGATATCTTTGAAAAGATCTTTGCCTTTTGAATCATCAATTATCCTTTTTAGCTTTTCATACTGGCTTAAAGGCTCTTTTAAGGTTTGTTCATTTCCCTCAACCTCTATATCATGCACAAAAGGGAGCTCTCTCAAGATCCGCTCTACTGATCCTAAGCGCTCGTCGTCAACTGTGAAGCTTACTTTTGTCATAGTATAAAGGTAGCAAATTTCTGCCTAAACCACCAACGCCTGCTCCACCGGGTGCTTGATTAAATAAAACCCATCGCTGATCAATTTCTTCAACTCCGGTTCGGTAGCAGCCTTGTGTTCAAGAAATGCGCGGATATCATCGGCCAGTTGGGGTTCCAGTTCTTCGTGATCAAGTATCTCTAGTATCTCCATGGCGCACAGCCAGTCGTCGTGATGGTTCTTTTCCAGTTGCTCCCAAACATTGCCCAGGTATTGGTACCCTTTTTGGCTTTGACGACAATTGCGCACCTGCCGGTAAAGGTGGTGTAGTTCCAGCAGGCGCGCGTCGTACTGTATATGGTGTGTCCCGGTGTTCGATTTATAGCTGATCTCTTCAAACGCTTCCTTATCAGCCGCGCCGCAAAAAACCGAAGTGATCAGTTCGCCTACAGCCATATCGTATACGCCCCACGATGGGTCGAACAGAATTTGGCTTTCAGCATCTTTAACTGTGCAATCCTCAAAAGCGATGATCTGTAATTTACCTCCGTTTATGGTGATGGATTTTACTTTGCCCACTAAGCTGATGCCGCTCTCAAAATTAAGGTAAGCGGTTTTGCCTTCCTGTATGCCGGCTGTAAAGCGTTGGCCTTCGGTAAAGTCTTCTAATGGTGTACTTTGATCTTTCAGTTTGCCCACGGGCGAGCTGAAGCCATCTTTATGATAATTTTTTCCGTGGCCTTTTAGCTGCTTATTATTATAAGCCAATGTCGCCGGACCACTTAGTTTGATGAATGATGGTGTGCCTTTATCGGTCTTAAAATCGCTAACCGTACCGCTAACCTGCAAGCCCGAACTGTATACCACTGTGCAGGTATTGTTGCTTTCTACCGCCTTTTGCAGTCCGTATGCGCCACCTTTGCGGAAGGCCATGGTATCGGCAAACTCTTCCAGCACGTCTATCAGGTTTTGGAAGGTAGGGGTTACAAAAAGCTGCGGTTGCTGCTTGGTGATATCGTAGCTGTAGTTTACCGCGTCGATAGTATAAGGCAGTTTCTTTACATCGGGCAGCATACAGGTAGAACTTTCGCCGATGGATGATAGCAGGCCGGCCCCATATATTTTGGGGTTATCCAGCGTACCGATCAGGCCGTACTCTACCGTCCACCAGTGCAGGCGGCTTAGCAGGGCCATTTCCGATGGTGTGCCGATATTTTCCTGGCGATAAGCCACTAACTCTTCAGCTTCCTTGATAGCTTCAGGGTCAGCATCGGGCATCTCTTTTAATATCGATAGCGAACGGATAGCCTCGTACAATTCAAAATCCTGTGCCGAGAACATGGCCCTGGCACCTATCGACCCAAAATAACTCAGGTATTCGTGATAATCCTTATCGGCAATGATAGGCGCGTGCCCGGCCGATTCATGAATGATATCGGGTGCGGGGGTATATTCGATATGCTTTAACTGGCGGATATCGGCGGCTATGACCAGCACCCGGTAAGCCTGGTACTCCATAAACGCCGCCGGCGGAATAAAGCCATCAACCGTTACGGCGCCCCAGCCAATTTTGGCCAGCGCGTTGTTCATGTCCTGCAGGTTGGGGATATGCTCGATGGTCAGCCCCGCTTTTTGCAGGCCGGGGATATAGGGGTAATAGGCTACATCTTTAAGGTAGCTATAGTTTTGGCGCATCACGTAGCGCCACACGGCATGGTCTATAGGGGTGTAATGATCGTAATGCTGATCTACAATAAATTGCTTTAAATGGGCGGGCAGGGCAGCTACCTGCGGATTATTAAAATCATTAAACTGGCTCATAGATAACCGTGCGTTTATAATATAACGCCAAGTTATGCATAAGGTTGCGAGCTTTCCAAATTTCAGAATATGATTCTAAAATTGGTCTAAAAAAAGAAATATTATTCTTCTATAGGGTGATTTTCCAATTTTGGTTTGTCGGCGCTTTTTAAGCCCTCTTCCAAACGTTTAGGTACCAATACATAGTATACACCCAGTAAAGCCACAATAATAGAGATAAGGTAGAAACCAAAGCTCAGGTACACGGCCATATCCTCGGTAAGGTTAAACTGGCGCGCCAGGGTAAGGAACAAGGCGTCGCGAATGCCCCCGCCACCTAAACTAAACGGAATAACCGCCGCCAGCGAGGAGAACAGGAATGACAATAGGTAAGGGGCAAACTTGCCATTGAACCCCTGCGCCATTAGCAGGCAAACAATGGTAAGCAACTGCATGCTTTGCACACCGATAGCCTTGCCATGTGCCTGGAAAAAGTTATGTGTATAATCCTTAAAAAACTTACGGGCAACCGCATAGTAAATTACCGAACCGATAGATACAATGGTAAGCGGAATGGCCAAATGATACGGGAAACTTGGTATCAGGATAATTAGCCCCACCACAATAGCGCCGATGGCCCAGAAGCCGCTCAGCCTGTCGAACAATATGGCCCAGAATACTTTTTTGGTGGGCAGGTTATAGCGTTTATGTAGCAGGTAAATTTTGTAACCATCGCCACCGATGCCGCCGGGCAGCAATACGTTGTAGCACAGCCCCAGGAAATACAGGCGCAGGTTAAAGCGCCAGTCTAACCGTAAACCTATCGATTTAAAGAAGCTTAATAACCGCCACGACGAGAACAGCATTGAGCCACAGTAAGCCAGTATGGCAGCGGCCAGCCATCCGCGGTCGGCATGTACCAGGCGGTCTTTAATTTTAACAAAGGGCACTTTGCTGAATACGTAATACAACAAACCACCGGTAACGGCTATGATCAAGATGACTTTTACAACACCCCAAAGCTTGCCCTTCCAAGTCTTGTGCTCGGTGCCTTCGTCAACAATTTCTTCTATTTCTGAGTTTTCTGACATTGGGGGCAAAGATAATGTTTTAGTTAAATAGTGATTAGTTGATTAGTGATTAGGACAATATCGTTACGCAGAATTAACATAGTTTAACAGTTTTAGTGATTAGCAGAACATTGGGCAGGTAGTATTGGTTTAAAAGTAGCAAAGGTGTTTGTCATTGTTAAATACTAATCTCTAATCACTAATTAACTAATCTCTAAAAAGAACTATTTTTGCGCCAAATTTATCAGACACACGTTATGAGCAAGGTTAATGTTGGAATTGTGCAAATGAGCTGCGTTGCGGATAAGCAACAGAATTTGCAAAAAGCTATTGTTAAAGTGCGCGAAGCCGCCGCCAAAGGCGCGCAGATCGTTTGCCTGCAGGAGTTGTTTACATCGCTTTATTTTTGCGATGAGGAGAACTACGATAATTTTAAACTGGCCGAAGCTATCCCCGGCCCGTCAACCGATGAACTTTCTAAAGTAGCGGCCGAACTGGGTGTGGTGATCATCGCCTCGCTGTTCGAAAAACGCGCGCAGGGGGTTTACCACAATACCACCGCCGTGTTGGATGCCGATGGCGCTTACCTGGGCAAGTACCGCAAGATGCATATACCGGACGACCCGGGCTTTTACGAGAAATTTTACTTCACCCCCGGCGATCTGGGCTATAAAGTGTTCAAAACCAAATTCGCTACCATAGGCGTACTCATCTGCTGGGACCAATGGTACCCGGAAGCTGCCCGCATTACCGCATTAATGGGTGCCGAGATCTTATTCTACCCAACGGCCATTGGCTGGGCTACTACGCAGGATGAGGCTACCAATACCAAGCAATATAACGCCTGGCAAACCATACAGCGCAGCCATGCCGTGGCCAACGGTGTGCACGTGGTAAGCGTGAACCGTGTAGGCGAAGAAGCCGGCGTGAAATTCTGGGGTGGATCCTTTTTTGCCGACCCTTTTGGCGAACTTTTGCACCAAACCACTGTTGAAGAGGAAGAGGTGATTGTAAAAGAGTTGGATTTAAACAAGTCTGATTACTACCGCAGCCACTGGCCGTTTTTGCGTGATCGCAGGATCGATTCTTATCAGCCGATCACCAAACGTTTACTCGACAACGATTAATCACCACCGCGTCATTGCGAGGTAGCCCCACCCAAACCCTCCCCAGCAGGGAGGGCTTTAAAAGGTTTTTAGAACCCTCTCCTCTGGAGAGGGCAGGGTGAGGCCTCTATATCTGCAATGACAAATAGAGAAGATATACACCATGACCAATACCAACTATCCCGCCGCCAACGGCTTCACATTTCCCGCAGAGTGGGAACGCCACACCGCCACCTGGCTGAGCTGGCCGCATAAGGAAGAATCGTGGCCGGGCAAAATAGGCCTGATATACGATAAGTATGCCGAGTTTATAAAGGAAGTAGCCAAGGGCGAACTGGTGCGCATTAACGTGGCCGACGAGCAGATGCAAACCTTTGCCCGCCTGCAATTGGAAATGGTTGGTGCCGATCTGAGCAAGATCCAATTCTTTCAGTTCCCTACTAACGATGCCTGGTGCCGTGACCATGGACCAGCCTTTTTGGTTAATAATGCTACTAAGCAAAAAGCGATTGTAGATTGGGGCTACAATGCCTGGGGCGGCAAGTATCCACCGTTCGATCTGGATGATGTGATCCCGACCAAGATCGGCCAGCATTTCGGTCTGCCGGTTTATCATCCGGGCATAGTAATGGAAGGCGGCTCGGTTGATTTTAATGGTGCCGGTACCTTGTTGACCACCACGGCTTGTTTATTGAACACCAACCGTAACCCGCACCTTAACCAGGGCGAAATTGAGGGTTACCTGCGTAATTATTACGGTGTAGAGCAAATTCTGTGGCTGGGTGATGGCATTATTGGCGACGATACCGACGGCCACATCGACGATATCACCCGCTTTGTAAACACCGATACCGTTGTTACCGTAGTTGAAGAAAACCATAACGACGAGAACTACCATATTTTACAGGAGAATCTGCAAAGCCTGAAAGGCATGCGCCTGCTTAACGGCAAGCAATTGAATATAGTCGAGTTGCCCATGCCCGACCCGGTGATCTGGGATGATCAGCGCCTGCCGGCATCGTACGCTAATTTTTATATCGCCAATAATTCGGTTATTGTGCCAACCTACCGTTGCGACAAGGATGATAAAGCGCTTGATATCCTGCAGCAATGTTTCCCGGATAGAAAAGTGGTAGGTATCGATTCAACCGAAATTATTTGGGGTTTAGGCAGTTTCCATTGCCTTAGCCAGCAGGAGCCGGAGGTGTAAGTTACTCCCCTTGTGCTACGTTTAATAGTTCCCTCCCATGGGAGGGGTGTGCTGGATTGTGTAGGGGCAGGGAGGGGTTTAGCCACCATGCCGAAACAGCTAAAATATCACAGATCCACATAAAACCATGGCACGTGCAGGTAGCCCTGCTTTTCATGTATGGTAACCGGATCGGCGATTTGGATGCGGTCATATTCACTTTGGCTTACGTCAATTTCCCTTGATGATTGCGTGTTATGCCACGGATTTAAGGTGATGTGATAATGCGCGCCTTTGCCGCTGCTAATATATTTACTTAATACAGTAGTGTTGAAATTGCGGGGCGCAGAATCATCGTACTGGCAATTCAATGTCCTGGTCAACCCAAATCCAAATATCAGGGATACTACCAACATCATGATCGCTTGTCCTTTTGGGGATTCCGCTTCCCGGTTTATGCCCCAATAATATAGCGGTATAAACATTGCCAAAGCAATTCCAAAGGACGGAAGCAACAGCTTGTCGTATCCTAAAATTTCATAATTAATCAGCGAACGGATAAGTAATGATATTGCAGCGATCAAAAAGCCTATCCCGATGAACGGGTATACACTCCTTTTTTTATTGGATAAAAATTTGATCAACCCATGGCTGAAGGCCATCAGAAAGATGCCAATAACCGGGTAAACTATTTCGCAAATAACCGCAACCCGGCCACCTCTTAAAATAATAAGCGCGAAACCGCCTGTGAAACCAATAATGTTGTAGGCTGTACATATAGCCGTCGCTTTTTCCAAAGCTGCCTTGCGGTCATCGGTATTAAAACCGAAACGGTTGTCATCGGCAAATTCTTTTTCTGATTTTTGCAGGTCGGCCGCGTCAAGGTCAGTAAAGCGTTCCCGCAGGTAGTTCACCAACACTTCGTCGTCTGCATAATCGATATAATTGGTTATGGTCATTCGCTTTGCCGATGCGTCAAGCGGCTCAATAATGATCACTTTCTGTCCAATACGGCAGCCTTTTATTTGATCGAAGGCCATTTCCCTGGTCCCGAAGACATTGGCGCGGGTAATGGTATCACCGGCAATAATAACCCGGCGCCTGGCTATATTAATAAACATAAGCACCGAACCCAGCAGAAACAGCAAGGGTATCGAATAAACGGCATAACTGACATTAGGATTGCGGGGCATAGCGAAAAAGAAGATCGCAAAAGCCGCAAGGCCCGCGCCAAGCAGGCCGTAAACTATTTTAGTTCCGTTACCGAGGGTAAATTCCTGGTTCATAATTGGGGTATTTTACCTGCAATATAGAACTAATTTTGTATCACTTAAAAAGCCTTAATTATCTCCGTGCACTCTGTGAAAAACCTCCGTGTCCTCTGTGGTTAAACTCCCCACTCAATCCAAATAAAAATTTTCACCGACATTTCTCCCCCCTTTACCGACTTTGTTCAACTCCCCGCCAACTATGGGTTTGCAAAAGCGTGCTATTATATTAGTTTTACATCATCAATAAAATATTAAGTACAACAATATAACACTAACATAGATCATGAGTATCGACCCAAAATATACACAAGGCCAGCGCAGCGGAAAAGTATTTGCCGGCCTTATTCTTTTAGCAGTAGGCGCAGTGCTGCTGCTGCAACAAATCGGAGGATTCCTGTTCCCGCACTGGCTCATCAGCTGGCCCATGCTGCTGATCGTCTGGGGGCTTTATATCGGCTCTAAAAATAATTTCACAAGGCCCTTTGGCGCGGCTATCATGATATTGATAGGTGTGCTGTTTATTGCCGATGACATTATCCCCGGCCTTTCATTAGAGCGCGCCTTTTGGCCATTGATGCTGATATTTTTTGGCCTGTACATGGTGCTTGGGAAAAAGTATCAATGGAGGAACGGCCATTTTGAAAAATATAAAGGCGGTAATCCTTTCGGCGGGCACGAATACACCAATCCGTTTGAACCCAAAGGTAAGCCCGATCCCAACTTTGATCCTAACGGCCCAACTGCCGATGCCAATGCTTCAGGCACCTACGTACCACCGCTAAGCGGCGATGACCATATCGATACCGTTTCGGTTTTTGGTGGTGTAAAACGCACCATCCTCTCAAAGAACTTTAAGGGTGGCGAGATCGTAAACATCTTCGGCGGTACCGACCTTGACCTTACCCAGGCCGATATTAACGGCAGGGTGGAGATAGAGATCGTCCAGCTGTTCGGTGGCATCAAACTGATCATCCCGCCGCACTGGCAGGTAACATCAGACGTAGCCGCTGTTTTTAGCAGTGTCGACGATAAGCGTCGGAACCTGGGCGCGCCACTAAGCACCGATAAACTTTTGGTGATCAAAGGTGTATCCATCTTTGCCGGAGTTGATATCAGGAGTTTTTAATACAGGTCTATTGATCATAAAATCAAAACAACGATGAACTGGTACGTAGCGAAAATAGTTTTCAGGATAGTAAGCGGCGAGGGCAACCACGATGCGCAATTTGACGAGCAACTACGCCTGATACAGGCCGATAGCGATAAGCAGGCTTTTGAAAAAGCCACCCGTTTAGGCAAGATCTGTGAAGATAACTTTATGAACAGCCAGAAGCAAACCGTGCAATGGCAATTTATAGATGTGCCCGAAATTAACCAGCTAAGCGAGCTGGCCGACGGCACCGAATTGTATTACCAGATAAACGAACCCGCCGATGCCGACCTGTACATGGCATGGGCGCACCATAAATCGGCGCTGATTGGCGTTGGTAACTAAAAAATATTAATTAAGCCTCACCTAAATCCTCTCCAAAGGAGAGGACTTTTAGCCCCTCTCCTCTGGAGAGGGGTTGGGGTGAGGCTACACATCAATTAACTACTTTAACCTGTGAGCAACCAAACATCGGCTTCGATAAAATTGGACTGGGCATTTGCCGCCTGCGGACTGGCATGGGGTGTAGCGCAAACCTACATCGTCCACAGCTTCGGGTTCGATTGGTATACCGCCGGTATTGATGGGGGCGTAAGCACCATCTTACTGGCGGCGGTATGCTGGCTCATTAATAATAACCTGCGCTACTACCAGCCCGGCAAGGGCAGCTATATCAACCTGTTTTTTTGGTGTGTGGCGCTGGCGGCGGCCAGTGTGGCGGGCAGCAGGTATTGTTTGCCATTCATTAACGGGCAAACGGCCTATTTTAACTTCCTTACGCAATCGCTGGTGATACGCTTCTTTACCAACTTCCTCGCTATTGGCTGGATGGCGATGATCAGTCTGGTATGGTACGCGCAACTGGATCATAAAGAGAACGAGAAGCGCAAGGGCGAAGCCGAAAAGCTGGCCCGCGAAGCCGAGCTATACAACCTGCGCCAGCAATTGCAGCCGCACTTTTTGTTCAACAGCCTTAACTCTATTAACGCGCTGATAGGTTTTAAGCCCGATGAAGCGCGCAAGATGATCCACCAACTGTCGGACTTTTTGCGCGGCACACTGAAAAAAGACGATCAGCAAATGGTGCCGTTAACCGAAGAACTGGCGCACCTGCAACTATACCTTGATATTGAAAAGGTGCGCTTCGGGCACCGACTGGTTACCGAGATCAGTTGCGATAAAGTTTGTGGGACCGCTCTGCTGCCCGCCCTGCTGTTGCAGCCCATTGTAGAGAACGCCATAAAATTTGGCTTGTACGATACCACCGACGAAGTAACCATCAGCATCCGCGGTGAGGTGGAGGATAACTACCTGGTGATAATGGTGCAAAACCCTTACGATGCCAAAACTACACGGCCACGTACCGGTACCGGCTTCGGGCTGCGCGGGGTGCAGCGCCGCCTTTATTTGCTATTTGCCCGTAACGATTTGGTGGAAACCTACCCAAATGATGATATATTTACAACCGTAATAAAAGTACCGCAGGCAAATGACGAAACGCGTATTGATCATTGATGATGAACCTTTGGCCCGCATGGTGGTGCGGGAGTATTTACAAAGTTTCCCGCAGATAGAAGTTTTAGGTGAATGCGGCGACGGTTTCGAGGGGATAAAAGCTGTTAACCAGCACAAACCCGACCTGTTGTTCCTGGACGTGCAGATGCCTAAAATAAACGGCTTCGAAATGCTGGAACTGCTGGATCAGCGCCCGGCCGTGATATTTGCCACCGCCTTTGATGAATACGCCATAAAAGCCTTTGAAGCCCACGCGGTTGATTATTTGCTGAAGCCTTTCAGCAAGGAGCGCTTTGAGGCTGCCGTTCATAAATTTTTGGCCGCTGCCCCCGCGCAAGCCATAAAACCAACCGAAGACCTGCTGGAAAGCGGTAACGTATCGCCTGCACAACACGAACGTATTGTGGTGAAGACCGGCACCAAAGTAAAAATTATCCCCGTGCAGGACGTACTGTACCTGGAGGCCGACGACGATTACGTAAGCATCCACACCGCCGAAGGATCGTACCTGAAAAATAAGACCATGGGCTTCTTTGAACAGACCCTTGATCCACGCTATTTTGTGCGGGTGCACCGTTCGTACATCGTCAGCATACAGGAGATCACCCGCATCGATCCGTACGAAAAGGATGCCCATTTGGCTATCCTTCGTTCGGGGGCCAAGATTCCCGTAAGCAAATCGGGCTACGTGAAGCTGAAGCAGGTGCTGGGGATATAAGCGTTTTTTTTATTCCTATAACGAATTAGATACCGGTAAACAAATTTTTGCCCGGGAGGGTTGTTTATTGCATGATACCTTATGCTGTAAAATCCCGCTGCCTGTTGTTTTTAGTTCCGGTTATATTGCTTTCAACTTGTGATCAACCTGGTCATCATTCAGGGCCAGTTTCTAAAATCCCCGATAAAAAGGAGATCTATAATTACTTTCTCAACCAATTAAAACAAACCGCTAAGGCATCAGGTTATTTAAAATACCGGCTGGTTATCAACCGGCTTCAACAGGATACTGTTGCCGGGAATTGCTTCACCCAAAACAGCGGCGAGGTAAGTTGCTATACCATCACTATCGACCGTACCGAATACCTTGATAATTACACCGGAACCTACACCACTACCTACACCGGCGATGTTTATCGCTTATTCCGTAATGATGATGGCAAGCTTGATGTAGCCGGGCATACCGCCGGGTCGCAAAACACCGTTCAGGATCATCATCCCAATACTTCGCATAGTTTGTAAACAGAGTTTAATTAAATTGTTATTATATGAAAATATTATAACTAATAGTAAAACTTTGTATGATATTTTTTCGTATATGCTGATATAAGCATCAATAATAAAAAGCTGAATATTAGTTTTATATGTCCGGGATCAACATCGAATACATTCTTCATAACATTAGAAAAACCCGCGAGCGCAGTTACTTCTCGCAGGAATATATGGCCGCCAAAATGCACATCGGCCAAAACGCCTACAGCAAAATTGAGTTAAGAAAAACAAAACTTACGGTAGAACACCTGTTTGCCATAGCCGATGCATTGGGTGTGGAAGTGGCGGAGCTGCTGGCTCAGTAATTAAGAATTTGTCATTTCGATAGAGCAAGGGCTGGGATGTGTTTAGCGCAAAAGAGAAATATTATACGTGTAGCCGGTCGCACGTATAAGATTTCTCCCGATGGTCGAAATGACAAATTTCGAAGAATATACCTAATACAGCAACCTAAACTTAATGGTCTGCTCAATAGCTTTTAATTCCTCCAGCACCTGGGTATCGTAACCGGTATTTACATCGGTAATTACATAACCAATTTGCGGGTTGGTCACCAAAAACTCGCCAACGATGTTGATGTTGTGGCGGGCGAACACCTCGTTTATTTTAGCCAGGATGCCAGGTACGTTCTTGTGGATATGGATAAGCCGGTGGGCATTGCTTACACGTGGCGGCTGCAGATCGGGAAAGTTGCAGCTGGTATGCGTTTTACCCTCGTTCATAAAGGCGATAACGCGCTTAGGGATAAAGTCGGTATTGCGTGGGTTACTCTTCGGGTCGTCGAAAATGATGACGCCAGCCGCGCAGGCTGTATCGGCCAGTTTACGGCTTTGCACTTTACCAAAGCAACCGATAACCTTTAAGCGACCGGCAGCTTCCACCTGTTCGGGCGTGGGCTGGTTGGCCTCATCGCAAAACAGTACACCGGCTTCCTGCAAATATTTATCCTCTATCTGCTCTTTATGGCGGATGTTGTAGCCTTCTTTGCGCATCTGCACCAGCGCTTCTTCATCAATATTGCCTACCACTAAACATTTGATGCGGTTTTTAGGATAAGAGATAGCTCGTGGTAACTTGTTGATGTACAAAAATTCATCAAAGCTTGGCGTGATATGGTCGGCCTTTTCAACCACCGATTTACGCTCGATATTTTCGGTGTAAGCGAAGAACTTTTTGATCAGGCCCGATTCCTTTAATTGAAAATCAGAGTAGCCATCGCCAATGCCAAAAATATCACCTTGCAGGTTCATCTCGCGAAGTAGCTTTACCTTGCCGCCCTCCTGCGATAGAGGGTTACTTTTATCGTAACCGATGATCTTGCCCTCCTCGTCAAACTCGAAAGTATTGGCATAGATGTTTTCCTTTTTGATATGGTATTCGGCAACAACCGGGATGATGAATTCTTTAAACCCGCCGGATACGATGAGTACCTCATCGGCATGGTTTTTAAAGAAGACGCTGTTGCGCGAAAAAGAGGTAGATACCTTTTTCTTGAGGTGTGTAACCAGTTGCTTCAGGTGGTCGCGGTTGGCTTCCAGTAATCGTACACGGGCGGCAAGACTTTCGGCAAACGAAAGGCGGCCCTCCATGCTGGCATTGGTGTAGTCCTCGATCTGCTGATAGATCTTTTCGCGGTCGGGGTGGCTTTTTAACGATATGCGGGCCAGTTCATCCAAAGCCTCAACCTGTGTAAATGTACTGTCGAAATCGATAATATAGTATCGCCCCATGTTTGTCTCGCTGGTTTAATTGGGCAAAAATGCAAAAATTGTGCGAGGGTTTATCCACAAAAATACAATGTTGATAAAGTTTGTAGTCTTTTTTATCGCTTCCTTGTCATTGCGAGGAGCGTAGCGACGCGGCAATCCCATAGGCAGGTCCTGATTGCAGGTCCTATGGGGTTGCCGCGCTATCGCTCGCAATGACAATTAGGTGGTAACTACTCCGGTCAATGCTCCGCAGGCGGGCCAGCCGGGTCAAGGTACATCACCTCCCACTGGTGCCCATCCAGGTCCTGGAAACTGCGGCCATACATCCAGCCGTAATCGGTTGGTTCTTTTGATGGCTGGCCGCCACCGGCGATAGCCTTGTCATAAAGTTCGTCGGCCTTTTCACGGCTTTCTACCGATACGCAGTTCAGTACCTCGGTGGCTTTAGTAGCATCGCTGATGGGTTTATTGGTAAAGGTCTGGAAGAAACCCTCGGTTACCATCATAAAGTAAATGGTATCGCTCACCACCATGCAGCCGGCCAGTTCGTTGGTGAATTGCGGGTTGAAGCTGTAGCCCAGGCCCTCGAAGAACGCGATGGTTTTCGAAAGATCTTTTACAGGTAGATTTACAAAAATTTGAGTTGCCATAATGTTTGATCGTTTTAATTGATACCCCAAAGTTAATGTCCTGCCGCAAATACGATGCAGTGCAAAAGCGACAATTTAGGGGTGTGATCTTGCCAGTATCGGTGCCGTAATTAAAATATATCCTTAATATTGTAAATACATCTACTTAACTATTATGACCAATATTATCCGGAAGACATTTGCCACGCTGGCATTAGCTGCCGTCATAAACGGTGCCCATGCGCAAGGTGCTTTACAGGTGAGCCGCGTATCAGCGCCTGCCAATACCACAATCAACACATATTATTTAAGCAACCGTGCCCCGCTGCAAAAGGAATACTTTGCAAGGTTACCCATTGGCAGCGTTATTCCCGGCGGCTGGCTGAAACATTTTTTAGAACTACAGCGTTCAGGTTTAACTGGCCATTTGGACGAGATCAGTAAGTGGCTCTCCAAAACCGATAACGCCTGGATAAATAAAGATGGCAAAGGTAAATTCGGCTGGGAGGAATTGCCTTACTGGCTGAAGGGGTACGCCAATATCGGCTATATGCTGCACGACCCGCAGATGATCGCCAAATCGAAATTTTGGATAGATGCCGTGCTGAACAATCAGCGCCCCGATGGAGATTTTGGTCCGGTGGTACTAAAACGTGGCAAACGCGACCTTTGGACTAATATGCCGATGCTTTGGTGTTTGATCTCGTGGTACGAGTATTCGCACGATGCTAGGGTGGTGCCGTTCATGACCCGCTATTTTAAATGGGAGCTGAGTGTTCCCGATAACATGTTCCTGAAGGATTATTGGGAGAACAGCCGTGGCGGCGATAACCTGGTGAGCGTTTACTGGCTATACAACAAAACAGGCGATAGCTTTTTGCTTGACCTGGCCGCCAAGATAGACCATAATACCGCCAACTGGCGCCAGGCCGATAAACTACCCAACTGGCATAACGTGAACATTGCCGAAAGCTTCCGTGAGCCGGCGCAATTTTACCAGCAAAGTAATGCAAAGGCCGATCTTGATGCTACTTATAACGATTTTAAACTGGTGCGCGATATTTACGGGCAGGTGCCGGGCGGCATGTTCGGTGCGGATGAGAATGCCCGCAAAGGCTACAACGACCCCCGCCAGGCGGTAGAGACTTGCGGTATGGTAGAGCAAATGACATCGAACCAAATGCTGCTGCCTATTACCGGCGATACCTTTTGGGCCGATAATACCGAAGATGTGGCTTTTAATACCTATCCCGCCGCCTTCGAACCGGATTATCGCGCCCTGCGCTACCTTACCGCGCCAAACATGGTATTTAACGACAGCAAGAACCACTCGCCCGGCATCGCTAACGATGGGCCGTTCCTGATGATGAACCCTTTCAGTAGCCGCTGCTGCCAGCATAACCACGCGGCGGGCTGGGTATATTACGCCGAGAATAGCTGGATGGCCACACCTGATAACGGTTTGGCGGCGCAACTGTATTTCCAAAACAGTGTGAAAGCAAAAGTGGGTAATGGAAAAACGATAAGCATCAGCCAAAATACACAATACCCTTTTAGCGATAGGGTGGCATTCACCATTAATACTGCCGGCACAGTTAACTTCCCGTTGTACCTGCGTGTACCCAATTGGTGCGATGCGCCTAAGGTGCAGTTGAATGGAAAGATAATCTCGGTTGATCCTAAAGGCGGCGGCTATATCCGCATCAGCAACAACTGGCACAACGGAGACCGCCTGACGCTTATCCTGCCCATGAATATCAACGTGCGCCAATGGGAGCAGAACAAGAACAGCGTTAGCGTAAATTACGGTCCGCTTACCTACTCGCTCAAGATAAAGGAGAACTACATTAAAGGCGACAGCAAAACCACTGCCATGGACGACTCGGGCTGGCAGGAGGGGGCCGATGCCAACAAATGGCCATCGTACGAGATCCACCCCGGATCTGACTGGAACTATGGTTTGGTGCTGGATAAGGATGCTGCCAAATCATTCACCGTGGTTAAGAAGAAATATCCGGCCGATAATAACCCTTTCATCAATGCCAACGCGCCGATAGAGCTGAAAGTAAAAGGCAAACAGATAGCCGAATGGGGGATAGACCAATATGGCCTGGCGGGTATATTGCCGCAAAGTCCGGTAGTAAGCAATGCGAACGAAACTACGCTTACGTTGGTACCCATGGGCGGGGCCAGGCTGCGGATCTCGGCATTCCCGGTGATAGCGAAGTGACAGATCAAATAAAAAAATACATCTAAATACAAATCTTTATTCCGTACTTAGTGTTACCCGCACACTGTGCGGCTTAACGAGTTTATTGTAAACCCTTATTTACCCCTATCCTATGCAAGACCGCAGGGCATTTTTAAAACAAATGGCGCTGGCTTCGGCAGGCGTGGCTGTTAGTAATAGCATATTTGGCATGAGCGCCAAAAGCTACCGCAACATTATTGGCGCTAACGAGCGTATCCACGTGGCTATCATCGGCCTTAATGGCCGTGGTACCAGTATGGCCGGTACCTTCGCGCCGCAAAAAGATACAGAAGTTACCACGCTGTGTGATGTGGATACCCGCGTATTCGCAAAGGCGCTTAAATCGGTAGCCGATGCCAGGCAGGCGAACGTTCCTAAAACCGAGGGCGATTGCCGCAAAGTGATGCAGGATAAAAATATCGATGCCATTTATATTGCCACGCCCGATCACTGGCACGCACCGCTGGCTATTATGGGCTGCGTAGCGGGCAAACACGTATATGTAGAAAAACCGCTAAGCCATAACCCCGCCGAGGGCGAACTGGCCATTGCCGCCGCCCGCAAATATAACCGGGTAGTACAAATGGGCGCGCAGCGCCGTTCGGCACCGATACTAACCGAGGGCATTAACCAATTGCACAGCGGTGTTATTGGCCGGGTTTACTATGCCAAAACCTGGTATACCAATACCCGTAAAGCCACCTTCCTGAAACCGGGCACCGTTCCGGCCGAACTGAACTACGACCTGTGGCAGGGCCCCGCGCCCCGCCGCCCATACCAGGATGGGCTGATCCATTATAACTGGCATTGGTTTTGGCACTGGGGTACCGGCGAGGCACTGAACAACGGTACCCACGAGGTAGACGTGGCCCGCTGGGGATTAGGCGTTGATTACCCCAATAAGGTAACCTCATCGGGTGGGCGATATGCTTTTAAGGATGATTGGCAAACACCCGATACCCAGGCCGTAACGCTGGAATATCCCGACAGGAAAATGATCCTTTGGGAAAGCAGCAGCGTTAATGGCCGCAAGATAGAGGGAGAAGACCGTGGTATTATCTTCTACGGCGAAGGCGGCAGCCTGCGCACAGGTGGCGATAGTTATAAGATATACGATCTGGAAGGCAAACTGATTAAGGATGTTAGTTCCAAAACACAGGAGGCCTCGGTACAGGGTCGCAATACCGCCAGCGTAAGCCTGGGTATGGATAGCATGCACGTGGCCGATTTTCTGGATGCCTGCCGCAATAACCGCCGCCCAAATTGCGACGTGGAGATAGGGCATAAAAGCATTGTAGGTATGCAACTAAGCAACGTAGCCTGGCGGTTAGGCCGCGAACTGCACCTTAACCCCCAAAACGGCCATATCCTGAACGATAAGGAAGCGCAAGCAATGTGGGCACGTACTTACGAACCGGGCTGGGCGCCAAAAATTTAAATAATACGTCTAATCAATAGAAAAAATAATATGATCTGCCGGTTTAAAAAAGCATTACTAACTACAGGATTAGCCATTGGTTTGGCCACCGCGTCGTTCGCGCAAAAACAATTGTTCCCGGAAGCCCCGGGGATGGTATCGTTTACCTACCGTAACAATTTTGCCAAAGATGTACCAGCCACACTTGATATGGTAAAGGGCAACGGCGTTACGGATATGGAATTTAGTAACCTGTTCAAACAAACGCCCGAAAACCTGCGCAAAATGTGCGATGAGCGCGGCATTAAAATATCATCTTATGGTGTAAGCTACGAGGATTTAGTTGGCAAAACCGACGAGGTAGGCCAGGCGGCCAAAACCCTGGGCGCAAGCTATGTGCGCGTGGCTGGCATCCCGCATAAAGGCGCTTTTACTTTAGATAACGCCAAACAGGCCGTGGCCGATTTTAACAAATATGGTAAGATGTTGAAGGATAAATACGGTGTAACCTTTATCTATCATAATCACGGCTTCGAATTTCAGCCATACGAAGATGGTACCCTGTACGATTATCTGGTTAAAAATACCGACTCTAAATACGTAAGCTTTGAACTGGATATCCTGTGGGCATTCTTCCCTAACCAGGATCCGGCCGCTATGCTGGCTAAATACGGCAACCGCTACAAAGCCCTGCACATGAAAGACCTGAAAAAAGGCGTGGAGCGCGGCAGTCTTTCAGGCAGCACCCCGCAGGATAACGATGTGATACTGGGCACTGGCCAGATCGATATCCCGGCCGTAATTAAAGCCGCCCGCAAAGCTGGTGTAAAACATTTTTATATCGAGGATGAAAGCAGTTCGTCTATCACCCAGGTGCCGGAGAGTATTAAGTATTTGAATAGTTTGAAGAAGTAGTTTCTTAATTCCTATTATATTCCATCGTCATCCTGAGCATAGCGAAGGATCCCCGATAAGCAGAGCGGTTATGCATAGCTTGGGATCCTTCGCTATGCTCAGGATGACGATTTTATATAGGTATTACCACCCAAACCCCAACTCCGTCCATTGCTCCCAAATCTCACCTGCTTTAAGCAATGTAGAAGGAAACGTTGCATGATTCGGCGAATCCGGATAATATTGCGTTTCCAAACAAAGGCCCCCATTTTTTAAAAACTGTCCGTCAAGGTAATCGGCGCTATAGAAAACAAGGGCAGGCATATCGGTTTCTACCCGCATCTCCCGTCCGCTTGCTTCATGACTCAATATCGCAGCGAGGCCAACTGTGTTCTTAGTCAGCACATAACATTCGTTACGTGAGCCGTTATCCACGACGCGATCAGTTTTAAAATCAAAGGAAGTACCCACCACCGATTTAACCTCTCCTGTAGGGATATAATTTTCATCACTTACCAAATAACTATCCGCATTAATAAATAGCCGGTGATTTAAAGCGTTTTGCTGCTTTCCGCTCAAGTTAAAATAGCTGTGATTGGTGAGGTTGATATGCGTGTCGGCATCGCTTACAGCTTTATATCTTATGCTTAATTTATTATCGGCAGATAATTGATACATTATCCAAATGTCCAGATTACCCGGGTAGCCCTCTTCCAGATGCGGGCTCCGGTAATACAATTCTACCGATGCCGTATCATCAGTAATAGCCTCGTTAGTTACGGTAAAAACCCGTTTGTTAAAACCTTTATTGCCCCCATGCAGGTGGATGTTTTTATCGCCATCGTTAGGCGCTAATGGGTATTGCACCCCGTTGATGTTTAAAGCTGCCCCCGCAATGCGCCCGGCAAAACGGCCCACGGTGCATCCTATATAAAACTCATCGGCAATA